>NZ_AEEA01000051.1 GCF_000297095.1 Treponema primitia ZAS-1
TCTTGTTTTTCTGGATCACATGATGCCCGGCATGGACGGTCTTGAAGTTGTCGCCAAAATCAGGGCCAGGGGAAAAACCGATGAGTACTACCGGAAGCTGCCCCTTATCATGCTCACCGCAAACGCCCTGACGGGTCAGCAGGAGCTGTTCCTGAAAAACGGGGCGGATGATTTTCTTGCAAAACCTATCGAGACAAAAAAACTCAACGCCATACTGGAAAAATGGATACCCTCGGAAAAACGAATACACTCCCTCGCCGAAGAGGAGGACCGTCGGGAAGGGAAAAGCCCTCCCCTCCCCGACATACCGGGACTTGATCAGATCCGGGGTATGCGAAATTGCGGGGATGATCCGGCGATCTACCGGGATATACTCTCTTCGTTTAGTCATGATGCGGAGGACACCGCCGCGGAGTTGAAGGACACCATGGAGAAAGGGGATCTCGGTCTTTATACCATCCTTATCCACGCACTTAAGGGGACAGCCCGCAGCGTAGGCGCCATTGAGTTTGGGGAAGAGGCTGCGCTGATGGAAGAAGCGGCCCGGCGGGAAGACGCAGAGGCTATAAAGGAAAAAACAACACCCCTACTGGAAAAGCTCAAGTCATTGTTAGACAGCATAAACGCCGCCCTCCTTCATGATACAGAGACGGCGGTCCTTCAAACGGAAACAACTATCCCGGGGCTTGGGGAGCTCAAAAACGCCCTCCTCAAGATGAATATTGGGGAAGTGAATGCCCTGCTCCTCCACTATGCGCTTATGCCCCTGGATAAAAAAGCAAAGGACCACATAACGGAGATAGAACAATGTATCCTGCTGTTTGAATATGACAAGGCGGTTAAATGTATCGACCGGCTTCTAAATTAAGCGCCGCCTTGTTTTTCTCCCGCTATCGTTTTTTCAGATACTTCCGTATATCAATGGCAACCGCAGCAATGATGATGGCGCCCTTTACTATCTGCTGCCAGTAGGGCGACATATTAATAAACGTAAGACCGTAGTTTATCACGCTGAATATCAGCACCCCAATGACGATACCCGGAACAGTACCGATACCCCCCAGGTTGGAAACACCGCCCACAACGCAGGCGGCGATAGCATCCAGCTCGTAGCCGTTACCATAGTTGTTCGTGGCCCCACCGGTACGGGCAGCCTCCAGGGTGCCCCCCAGGCCGAAAAGTATCCCCGCTATCGTGTAAACCAGGATCAGGGTTCGGTTCACGTTGACCCCCGAAACTTTTGCGGCCTCCGCATTGCCGCCGATGGCGTAGATGTTTTTTCCATAGGTAGTTTTATTAAACAAAACATAGGTGATCAGGGTGACCACCACTGCGATGATAACAATATAGGGTATCGAATAGAGTCCGTCAAAGCCTATGTAGCCCGAACCCAGGGTGGAAAAACGCCGGTCCAGACCGCCGATGGGCTGGGCGCCGTAAGGGGGCCGGTCAAAATACAGGGAGTTCACCCCATAGACGGCCACCATGGAACCCAGGGTCGCGATAAAGGCCGGCAGTTTTAGTTTTGCAATAAAGAAGCCATTGAGGAAGCCAAAGATACCACAGGCAGCCATGGCCGCCAGGATAGGAATAAGCAGGGGCAATATGGGCATATCCGGGTACATGCGCCGGGGGTAATCAAGGTTTTGCAGCAATGATGCGGACAGTACCGCGGCGAGCCCTACCTGCCGCCCTGCGGAAAGATCCACTCCGCCGGTTATCAGAATCGCCCCCATGCCCATGGCGATGATGATCCGGGTGGCCGACATGGTTAAGATGTTCCGGAAGTTATTCAGGGACAGAAAGGCCGGTTCCTTTATCGCGATGACCAGTACCAGTACCACGAATACCAGATAGATCGCATACTGGACACCGAAGTCCTGCAGCTGCTTGATTTTGCTCGGACCCTGTACTTGATTTTGTGCCGCCATTGTTTTTCTCCAATTACCTGAATTTTGTTGCCAGACGCATTATTTCTTCCTGAGTCGCATCCTTGCGCTCAAGAAATCCCGTTGCCCGGCCTTCGCACATAACCATGATCCTATCGGAAATACCCAACAGTTCGGGCATTTCCGATGAAATCATAATAATGCTTTTCCCCTGTTTTGCCAGATCCAGAATGATGGTATAGATTTCATATTTTGCACTCACATCGATACCCCGGGTCGGTTCGTCCAGGATAAGGATATCCGGTTCGGTGAGCAGCCACCGGGCGAAGAGGACTTTCTGCTGATTCCCCCCGGAAAGGTCCCGGATAAGCGTTTTACTGTTCGGGGTTTTTACCTTCAGGGTGTTAATATTATCGGCAACATCGGATTCGCCCTGCTTGTCGTTGATCAGCCCCAGGTTTCCCACATAGCTTTTCAGGTTTGCCAGGATCATGTTTTCCTTCACCGAAAGCATGGGAACGATACCCGTAACCCGGCGTTCCTCGGTTAGCAGGGCAAGCTTGCGTCCCTTCGCTTGGGTGGGGTTTTTAATACTTACTTCCTGACCCCGGATAAAAATCTGCCCGCTTTCTATGGCCCGCAGTCCGAACAGGGACTCCACCAACTCGGTCCGCTGTGCGCCCACCAGACCGCCGATGCCGAGGATTTCCCCCTGACGCACACTAAAACTCACATCCTTAAAGGAACGCTCCAGGGCAGAGCTGAGGTTCTTTACTTCCATGATGATTTCCCCGGGAACATTGTCCTTGGGGGGGAAGCGGTTACTCAGATCCCGGCCTACCATGTATTTTATTATTTTGTCCGTGGTAAGTTCGGAGGCAGCATAGGTACCAATATGTTTGCCATCCCGCATGATGCTCACATCATCGGAAATGGTCAGTATTTCTTCTATTTTGTGTGATATATAAATGATGGCGACCCCTTCACTGCGCAGCCGCCGGATAATCGTAAAAAGCTGGGCAACTTCATTCTCCGTGAGGGATGAAGTCGGCTCGTCCATGATGATAACCTTGGAGTGCCAGGATACGGCCTTGGCAATCTCCAGAGACTGCACCTTGGAAACCGATAGTTCCCGGACCCATACCTTGGGATCAATCGCCATGTTGAGGGTCTTAAAGAGATCCACCGTATCCTGGTACATCCGTTTATGGTCCACCAGTTTAATGGGGCCGATTGACTGCTGCGGATACCGTCCCAGCCAGAGATTCTCCATGACGCTGCGGAAGGGTACCGGCAGCAACTCCTGGTGGATCATGGAAATACCGGCGTCCAGGGCTTGGCGGGAATCATCAAAATGTACGGACTTGCCATCCAGGATGATTTCCCCTTCATCGGGTTCATAAATGCCGAACAAACATTTCATTAAGGTAGATTTACCCGCGCCGTTCTCCCCCATGAGGGCATGAACCGAGCCGGGACGGACATTAAAAGAAACCTTATCCAGGGCGTTTACCCCGGGAAAGGATTTTGATAAGTGATTTACCTGAAGCACATAGTTGGTGTTTTCCATCAAACCCCCTCAAAAAACAGGTACCCCGGGAACCTGCCTCTTTCGAAGCTTTCCCAAGGTACCTTTTTAAACTGCGGTAAGGTTCTTACCGGCCATCCTTATTGGAAGCTTTTGTAATTGTCCCGGGTTACCTTTTGATAGGGTACCCACACATATTTCCCGGCCGTAAGGGTCCAACCGGCAGCGCTGACATTGGCGCCCGTGGCAAGGGCATAGGCAATATCAAAGGTGGCTTTCCCCTGGTTCTGGGCATCATTCAGCACGGTACCCAGGAGGGTACCTTCGCTCAGGGCCTGAAGGGCAGGCGCGGTGGCGTCAACTCCGACTACGGGGAGGTACTTCCCACCGGTAAAGAAACCGGCGTTCCGCAGGGATTCAACAACCCCCAGGGCCATGTCGTCGTTGTTACAGAGTACCGCTTCGATCTTATCCCCAAACCGGGCATAGAAGGCGTCCATCTTTTCTACCGCACGGGGCCGATCCCACATGGCGGTATCTTCGGCCAGGAGTTCAACCTTGATTCCCGCAGCGGTGATGGCCTTAACGGAAAATTCGGTGCGCAGCTCCGCATCCTGGTGTCCGGGTTCGCCCTTGAGCATGATATACTGAATAATGCCGTCGCCGTTCTTGTCTGCAGCGGGGTTGGCTTTCCAGTATTCAGCCAGAATTTCGCCCTGCATGGTGCCGGATTCTTCCGCCTTGGCGCCCACATAGTAAACCTGGTCCCATTTTGCCATATCCTCGGCAAAGGGTTCACGGTTAAAGAACACCACCGGAACTTTGCCGGCCTTGGCCTTGTCAATGATGGCCCCCGCCGCAGTCCGGTCCACCGGGTTGATGGCAATGGATTTCACCTTCTTGGAGATGAACTGATCCACCTGATCGTTCTGGGTGGGCTGGGCATTCTGGGAATCTACCGTGGTTACGGCAGCCTTTCCCTGGGCATTGGCTTCGATGGCGTTCCGGGTGTAAGACATAAAGGTATCGTCAAATTTGTAAATGGCGACCCCAATAGACGGCAACCCGCCCGCGTCTTGCTGACCGCCGGCAAACACCGCGGCAGTAACCAGCATCAGAACCAGTCCTGTAGCACATAGCTTTCTCATAAAAATTCCTCCATACATAAAAAATTAACTATAGGGTAACATACATTATCAGAAAAAAAAGGTACTAAAGTACTACTTTTTGGAATATTTTTGACTCATGTTTTACCAAATGGCTTATTTTTATCCTGCCGGGACGCCGCCATATCCATCTATACTATAATAGACAGATGCCCCCCAAGGATCCAAGCCAACAGGGACATTCCAAGGCCCCTGTCTTTTCGCTTTCCCATGAAGGGTTTACACTGTTCCCATGGGATTAAACGACACTCCTTCGGCAAACCGCATTCATATAGGCTTTTTCGGCCGGCGGAACGCGGGAAAATCCAGTCTGGTCAATGCGGTTACAAACCAGGACCTGGTCATCGTCTCGGATATCAGGGGCACCACCACGGACCCGGTTTCCAAGGCCATGGAACTTCTCCCCCTGGGGCCGGTGCTGATCATCGACACCCCGGGGATCGATGACGAGGGCGCCCTGGGGGAACTTCGGGTCCGCCGGGCCAAGCAGGTCTTAAATAAAACCGATGCGGCGATCCTGGTGGTGGACGCCGTTACCGGCAAGACCGAGGCGGACGAGGAACTTATCAGCCTGTTCCGGGCCAAGCAGGTCCCCTTCATCATAGCCTACAATAAAAGTGATCTGCTGGAAAGCCCTCCGGCGGATAATGCAGAAAACACCGGTGGCGAAAACACCATTTATGTGAGCGCCATAACCAAACACAACATAGAAACGCTGAAAGAACGGATCGCTTTCATCGCTAAGACCGATGAGCCGAAACTGCAAATCGTGGGGGACCTGATCCGGCCCGGGGATTTTGTGATCCTGGTGGTCCCCATCGACAAGGCTGCCCCCAAGGGACGCTTGATACTTCCCCAACAGCAGACTATCCGGGATATTCTTGAGGCGGATGCGGCGGCGGTGGTGGTAAAGGAATTCGAGCTTAAGGAAACCCTGGAAAATATCGGGAAAAAACCAAGTCTGGTGATAACCGACAGTCAGGTTTTCGCCAAGGTTTCTGCGGACACCCCTGCTGATATTCCCCTCACTTCATTTTCCATCCTCTTTGCCCGTTACAAGGGCTACCTCGCATCCGCAGTGCGGGGGGTTAGAACCTTGGACCATATTGATGACAGGAGCCGCATCCTCATTGCCGAAGGCTGCACCCACCACCGTCAGTGTGACGATATCGGCACGGTCAAACTTCCCCGGTGGATCAAACAATACACCGGCAAGGAGCCTGAGTTTGCCTTTACTTCCGGGGGCGAGTTTCCCGAGGACCTTTCCCCCTACGATCTGATTATCCACTGCGGGGCCTGTATGCTCAATGAACGGGAAGTGCGGTACCGGGAAGCCAATGCGGCGGATCAGGGGATACCCTTTACCAACTACGGTACGGTGATCGCCCATATCCAGGGCATCCTGAAACGGAGCGTGGCGGTGTTCCCCCACATCCTGGCGGAGCTGGAAGACGAATTATGAGAAAAGAACAGGACGAACTGGGAGAACGGGAACTGCCCGATGAGGCCCTCTACGGTCTTCAGAGCCTCCGGGCGGAGGAAAACTTTTCCCTGGCTTACAGAAAAACTAATCTCAGGCTTATCCGGGCAATGGTAACGATTAAGAAAGCTGCGGCCCTGGCTTACGGGAAGATTGCCGAAAGTGACGGGCAGGATCCGGATGGCGCCAAAAACGGCAGAACGGAAAAAAGCCGGGCCATTGTTGAGGCCTGCGACAGGGTTCTTGCGGGGGAAGCGGAGGATGCGTTTATTGTGGACGCCCTCCAGGGCGGGGCGGGGACGTCCACCAACATGAACGTCAATGAGGTTATCGCCAACCTGGCCCTGAAAATTTTGGGAAAGGCGCCGGGGGCCTACGATATTGTTCACCCCCTTGACGATGTGAACCGGGGGCAGTCCACCAACGATGTGTACCCCACGGCCCTGCGTATTGCCGCGATAGAACTGCTGCGTGACCTGAGCGATGGGTGCGCTAAATTGCAGGAGGCGCTTCAGAAACGGGAAAACGAATTTGCGGATATTAAAAAGCTGGGACGCACGGAGCTTCAGGATGCGGTGCCCATTACCCTGGGGGCCGAGTTCGGTGCCTATGCCCAGGCTATAGGCCGGGATCGGTGGCGGCTTTACAAGATCGAAGAGCGTCTACGGCAGGTGAACCTGGGGGGCGCCGCGGTCGGGCTTTCGGACAAGCTGACCAAACGTTACCGCTTTGAGGTGATAGAAAAACTGCGGGAGCTTAGCGGCATGGGACTGGCGGCGGCGGAATACCCCATGGACCTTACCCAGAACAATGACGTGTTTGTGGAAGTTTCGGGGCTCCTCAAAAGCCTGGGGGTCAACCTTACCAAGATCGCCAACGATCTCAGGCTTTTAAGTTCAGGACCCCACGGCGGTCTGGGGGAAATCCGGCTTGCGCCGATGCAGAAGGGAAGCACCATCATGCCCGGCAAGGTGAACCCGGTGATACCCGAGATGATTATCCAGGTCGGGATAAAGGTTGCGGCCAACGATTTCGCCGTCACCGCTGCAGCCGCCCGAGGGGAGCTGGAACTCAACGCCTTTTCCCCGATCATTGCGGATGCGCTTCTGGAAAGCCTTTCCCTCCTCTGCCGGGCGGTGTTCCTCTTTCGTACCCGGTGCGTAGAAACACTGAGCCCAAACCGGGAACGCTGCGCCGAACTGCTGGCCAGGTCCTATGCCTTTGCGGCCTCCTATGGCGAGAAACTCGGGTATGACCGGGTAAGCGCCATTATCGCAGAAAATGGGGGAGACCCGGAAAAAATACAAAAAGCCCTGGATGCGGAATGTACAAAATATCACCCCAGTTAATAGATACTGAAAATTTCACTTTCATTTTTTTCCGTTCTGTGGTATGCTTTCAATAATCCATATTGGGCGAGATTTTTCTTACCCGGCAGTGGGAAATATTCATTAGACCTTGTTGGCTAAGTCCTGTTGAAAACGACGGTTCTGGCTGCCCGAGGGTAATTATGGAAGGCATATCGCCCTGTCATTACCACCCCCGGGATAATTCCGGGGGTTTTTTTATCCCCAGACACAAGGCAAGGGAGTAACTATGCGGCGAATAGCGGTGATCGGGGCTATTTTGGAAAAACCCCAGGGCAGTCAAAAGGCCTTTAACGACACGGTCTCATCGTTCAAAGGAATCGTTAAGGGGCGAATGGGTATTCCCGTTACGGAGGAAGACCTGGCGGTAATTTCCATCACCCTCCAGGGGGATCTGGACGAGATAAATGCCCTTACGGGAAAATTGGGAAATCTTCCCGGGGTAACCGTAAAGACGGCGGTGTCCAGCGATCTTAAATCCGATACGGGTAACTAGGGGGAATATATGGTTACGGAACGTATGGATACTGCGGCGGCGGGAAAGGCATCGGAATTACAGCCGGAAGTCTTTATCAATCAGGCCTATATTGAGGAGCTTCTGGAAGGGGCAAAACATACCGGGGACGATGTCATCCGGGGTATTTTGGACAAGGCGGAACGGTTTGAGGGGCTTAACCACATTGAAATTGCATCCCTGCTTACCACAAAAAATCCTGCCCATATAGCACGGATATTTTCCATCGCCGGGATGATCAAGCGGCATATCTACGGCAACCGGATCGTGTTATTTGCACCCCTGTACGTGAGCGATTACTGTGTGAACCGCTGCGGCTATTGCAGTTATAACTGCGGCCATGAATTTAACCGGAAGAAACTTACCATGGATGAAGTCCGTGAAGAAGTGAAGATCCTGGAACAGATGGGCCACAAGCGGATAGCCCTGGAAGCGGGGGAACACGATACGGAATGTCCCATCGATTATATCCTGGAATGTATGCACACTATTTATGGAATGAAATTTGAAAATGGCGAAATCCGGCGGATCAACGTTAATATCGCCGCTACCACGGTGGAAAACTACAAAAAGCTCAACGATGTCGGCATCGGTACCTATATCCTCTTTCAGGAAACCTATCATCAGCCTACCTACGATACGGTCCACCACTCGGGGCCAAAGAAAGACTACGCCTACCATCTCACCGCCTTTGACCGGGCTCACCTGGGAGGTATTGATGATGTGGGGGGCGGGGTTCTCTTCGGCCTGGCTGACCCATACTTTGAAGTATTAGGTCTCATGATCCACAACGAACATTTGGAAGAGCAATTCAACGTGGGGTTCCACACCATTTCTGTGCCCCGGATCTGCCCCGCCGCAGGGACGGATACCACGGACTTCCCCAACCTGGTGGATGACGCCACCTTTGAGCGGATCGTGGCCATCATACGCCTGGCGGTTCCCTTTACGGGGATGATCCTCTCTACCCGGGAAAATCACGCCATGCGGGGGAAACTCCTGCAGCTGGGGATCTCCCAGATCAGCGCCGGTTCCAGCACCGAAGTGGGTGGCTATTCCAAACGGGAACACCAGGAGCAGTCCAATCCGCAGTTTTTTGTGAACGATGAACGGACCGCCCTGGAAATTATCACCGAGCTTATGGACGATGGTTACATTCCCAGTTTTTGTACCGCCTGTTACCGCAGCGGCCGGACCGGGGATCGCTTTATGAGCCTTGCCAAGTCCGGGCAGATCAAAAATGTCTGCCTCCCCAATGCCCTGATGACCCTCTCTGAGTTTTCTTCGGATTACGGCGATGAATCCTTTAAAAAGAAGGCCGCCGCCGCCATTGCCCGTGAATTGCCGGGGATCGCCAACGAAAAGATCCGCACGAAAGCGGCGGCGAATTTGGAAAGAATCAGAGCGGGCAAACGGGATTTTTATTTTTGAGGGCCGTTGTTTGGGGATGCGCATGATAGATCTATCCGGCGACGCAGCAATCTTACACTATATCACCACCGACGACCCTGTCGAGGCGGAGGCCCTCTACGCTGCGGCACGGGAAGTGCGTGAGGAACACTACGACCGGGATGTATATTTCCGGGGGCTCATCGAATTCACCAATTATTGCAAGAACGACTGTTACTACTGCGGCATACGGCATAGTAACAGTACTGCTGAACGGTACCGCCTTTCCCTGGAACAGATACTCTACTGCTGCCAAATGGGGGACATGCTGGGCTACCGGAGTTTCGTGCTCCAGGGCGGGGAGGACCCCGCTTTCACCGACGACCGGATCACGGAAATGGTGTCGGCCATACGCCGGGAATACCCGGGACACGCCATAACCCTGTCCATAGGGGAACGGAAGCGGGAAAGTTACGAGCGGTTTTTCCGGGCCGGGGCGAACCGCTACCTGCTCCGCCACGAAACCGCCAATGACGAACACTACCGAAAACTCCACCCTGCGGCCATGAGCCTGGCGGAACGGAAGGACTGCCTCTTTGCCCTGCGGGATATCGGCTACCAGGTGGGCGCGGGGTTTATGGTAGGAACCCCTTATCAGACTCCCGAATGTCTCCTGGAGGATCTCCGCTTCCTTGAAGAACTGGACCCCCACATGGTAGGCATAGGCCCCTTCATCCCCCAGGGCGACACCCCATTCGGCAGCCACCCCGGTGGAAGCCTGGAACAAACCCTAAGGATGCTGGCCCTGACCCGGCTGCTCCTCCCCAAAACGCTGCTTCCCGCCACCACCGCCCTGGGGACCATAAACCCCCGGGGCCGGGAACTGGGCCTTTTAGCCGGGGCCAACGTGGTGATGCCCAACCTTTCCCCAAAGGCTGTCCGCAAACTCTACGCCCTTTACGACAACAAGATCTGCACCGGTGACGAAGCCGCAGAATGCCGGCTTTGTATGGAAGGCAGGATTAGGGATTACGGCTTTGTCCCCGACATGGGCCGGGGAGATTCCCGGGTAGGCTAATTCTTTACAGGGTAAAAACTTACGTCTTTGGGCGCTACATGATTCGAACATGTGACCCCCACGGTGTAAACGTGGTGCTCTAACCAGCTGAGCTAAGCGCCCGATTTGAAAAAACTACCATAAATGAGCTTCCTGGTCAAGATAAACGGGCAGGAGCCCTGGCCTTAAAGAGCAACCTTTAGGAGGGCAATCTTCCGTTCCTCGAACAAACGCTCTTTTTCCACGGGAACCTCTTCATCGGTAATAACCATGCTTATGTTGTTGAAGGGTAGAAGAGGCACTAAACCCCGTTTGGAAAACTTTTCAGACTCCGTAAGGATGATCACCCGCTCCGCCTGTTTTGCCATATCCCGTACTGTTTCGGAACGGAGGTGATCATTTCCGGTAAAGCCCTGGTCCTCAGAAAAGCCATCGGTCCCGATAAAGAGTTTATCCACCGAGAAGCCCTGGGCACAGGCCCGTGCAATGGGCCCCACCATGACCTGGGATTCGTTCTGGTAATCCCCGCCCAGGAGTACAATCTTTGCCTGGGGCAGCCGCCGGATATAGGCGGCGATAAAAGCGGAATTGGTGATGATCCGCACATCCCGCCGCTTGGACGCCAGCTCCTCCGCAAGGATGGCGCAGCAGGAGCCTGATTCAATCATCACCGCCTCGCCGTCCTTTACCAGTTCCAAGGCGGCTCGGGCGATTTTCCGTTTGGTTTCATAGTGGTAACTCAGCCGGTTATTGATATCATCGCCGGAACCGGGACTAACATAGCCCTTTTCATGGCGTATAATTCCCTTTTCTTGCAGCTGATCCAGGTCCTTCCTCAGGGTTACCTTGGAGACCCCCATCATTTCCGCCAGTTTTGCTACCTCAATGCGCTCACTGGCGGCGATGGTATCAAGCATTTTTTTCCAGCGTTCATTTTGCTTTTTGGTCATGCGTCTATTCCCCGGTCAATAAGGACCTGACGATACTCTGTCAAATCTTCCCGGTGCAGCTGGGGTATACCGTGCATAGGATAGGGGATCCCCAGATCCTCATATTTTTTTTCCCCAAACTGATGAAAGGGAAGAAGTTCGACCTTGGATATACCCATGGCAGTAAATAAACGGGCGAAACCCTCGGCATCTTCAAGGCTGTTGTTAAAGCCGGGAATCACCGGAATACGGGGGAGTACGTTCTTCCCCCTATCCAGGGCTGTTTGCAAGTTGGCAAGACAGGCTTCGTTGGAGACCGTAGTACCTTCGATATGGCGCTCCCGGTCGTAATGCTTCACATCAATAAGAAGGAGATCCACATGGTTGATACATTCCTGCCAAACCGCTGCGGGAGCCAGGGCGCTGGTTTCGATAGCCCTATGTATTTTTTCTTCCCCCAGGCGGTCAAGTAAGGCGGTGGCAAAACCGGCCTGCAGGAGCACTTCGCCGCCCGAAAGGGTAACACCGCCCCCCGACTCCTCGTAGAAAGGGCGATCCTGGAGGCAGGTCTCCATGACCTCTTCTACCGTGTAATACCGTATATCGGCGGAAAGCCGGTTAGATGCGGTAACGCCCCCAAGGCCGACGGTCCCAAGACCGGCTTCCTGGGATTCCGGATTGGAACACCAGCGGCAGCGCAGCGGGCAGCCCTTAAAAAAGACCACCGTTCGTATGCCGGGGCCATCGTGGAGGCTGAATTTCTGAATATTAAAGAGCAGCGCTTTAACCGGCATGTTTATACTATATACTTATTCCTTGGCAAATGTCAAGAAATTACCTATTTTTGCTTACCCCTATACTTATTTTAATAACTTTTTTTCTTATTTTAGAAACTTTTTCCTTGACAAGCTTTAAGTTCGGATTTATCATTATTTTATGGATCTACATACCATAGGTATTGATGTTGGCGGAACTAAAGCGGCTTACGGACTTCTTAATGGGCAGAAGGAGATAATCCGGCGCCGTTCCCATCCTTCGGACGATACCGCAAGTCCGGAGGAATTTTTCGATACCATTGTGGCCAACATCAAAGACCTTATGGCTGCAGAGGGTCTGAAAAAAGAAGATATCCGGGGGATTGGTATCGGAATGCCCTCCTTCGTCCTTTTTGAGGAGGGACGGATTATCAAAACCACCAACCTGACGAAAATCCACGACTTCCCCGCCCGTACCTATCTGATGGAAAAGCTTGGGGGGATACGGGTGCTCATCGACAACGATTCCCATACCGGGGCTATTGCGGAACACCGGCAGGGGGCGGGGCGGGGGTTTGAGAATATGATCTACTGCCCCATCAGCACCGGGATTTCTTCGGGGATCATCATAGACGGGAAACTCTTCCGGGGCCGTTACGGCTGGTCCGGGGAAAGCGGCCACATGATCGTTACCCCCGATGACGGAGTGGAATGCGGCTGTGGAAACCGGGGCTGCCTCATGTCATGGAGTTCCGGCTCCATGATCATCAAACATATTGAAAAATGGATTGAACAGGGTGAGCAGTCCATCATGCCCCAACTGGCGGGCGGCGGAAAAATCACCGCGTTCCACCTCGGCAGCGCCTACAACGCAGGGGATGCGCTGGCCCATCGGGCCTACGATCAGATGGTGAAGTACCTGGGTATTTGGATCTATAACCTGTACGTCACCCTGAACATAAATTGTTTTGTCTTCGGAGGCGGCCTCCTTAAACTGAGCCAACAGCTTATGGATGGGGGAAAGAAAACCGCCATCCTCGAAGATATGAAAGAAGTTTTTGACGGGTACAATAAAAACGATATGCCCGTGTATTTCAAAGAGGCGGAGCTGGGGAATGACTTCGGCATTATCGGCGCCGCAGAATTACTATTTTAGAAGGAAGGCATCATGGGTAACTATTTCGGAAATCTGACAAGCAGGATGAGCCGGTTCCGGCTGGAACTGTTGAACGCAAAACCCCAGGTCTGTGTGGAGCGGGCCAAAATAACCACAAACGTCTATCGGGAAAATATGGATCAGCCCCTGGCGATACGGCGGGCGCTGATGCTTAAAAATGTCCTCGAAAAGATGAGCATTTATATAGAAGATGAAACCCTTATTGTGGGGAATCAGGCTGCAAGTAACCGCTCCGCCCCCATATTCCCCGAATACGCCATGGACTGGGTCATTGATGAACTTGATAAATTTGACCAGCGGGACGGGGACCGGTTTTACATAACGGAAGAAAACAAAGAAGCCCTCCGCACCATAGCCCCCTTC
This sequence comes from Treponema primitia ZAS-1, assembly GCF_000297095.1. Classification (NCBI taxonomy): domain Bacteria; kingdom Pseudomonadati; phylum Spirochaetota; class Spirochaetia; order Treponematales; family Treponemataceae; genus Treponema; species Treponema primitia. The sequence goes on from NZ_AEEA01000051.1 coordinate 13,615, forward strand.
TGGGAACATAATACCGTAAAAGACCGGGGGCTTGCCGCCATGCCCGCATCGGCACGGGTTTTTTATGACCTGGGGATTATCAAGGCCGAGGGGAATATCACTTCCGGGGATGCCCACCTGGCGGTGGATTATAAGCGTGTGCTGGCGGAGGGCCTTCTTGAATACAAGCGGCGGTCGGCAGAAAAGCTGAACAGCCTGGATCTCACGGATTATAAAAATCTCCATAAATCGTATTTCTACCGGGGTATAATCATCACCATGGATGCGGTAATTGCCTTTGCCAAGCGCTACGCCGATCTGGCGGCAACAATGGCGGAGACTGAAAAAAACGACGGCCGCCGGAAGGAACTGCTTGAAATAGCCCGCATCCTTGTAAAGGTTCCTGCCCACGGCGCAGAGACTTTCTACGAAGCGGTACAGGCGCTGTGGCTTGTCCATCTGGTACTCCAGATAGAAAGCAACGGCCATTCCCTTTCATACGGAAGGATGGATCAGTATCTCTATCCCTATTATCAAAAAGATATCGATGCCGCTCGTACTACCGAAGAAACCGCCTGCGAACTCCTGACCAACCTATGGATGAAAACCTTTACGATCAACAAAATACGCAGCTGGTCCCATACCCGGTTTTCCGCCGGGAGCCCCCTATACCAAAACGTGACCATAGGCGGACAGATCCTTGAAAATGATTCCCCCCATGATGCGGTAAATCCCCTCTCCTTCCTTATTCTGAAAAGTGTGGCCCGGACCAAATTACCCCAGCCAAATCTGACGGTACGGTATCACCAGAAACTTGACCCGCAGTTTCTTAAGGACTGCATAGAAGTGGTGCGCCTCGGCTTCGGTATGCCCGCCTTTAACAGCGATGAGATCATCATCCCCTCTTTTTTGGAAAAGGGGATCGCCAAACCGGATGCGTACAATTACAGTGCCATCGGCTGTGTAGAAGTCGCCGTACCGGGCAAGTGGGGCTACCGGGTAACCGGTATGAGTTTTCTCAATTTTCCCAAGTCCCTGTTAATTGCTATGAACGACGGCATAGATATTGAAAGCGGCAAAAAAGTGTGCGAAGGCATCGGACATTTTACCTCATGGAAGAACTATGATGATGTAAAAAAAGCATGGGACAAGATTATTCGTGAGTTTACCCGTCAGTGCGTCATCATTGACTCCTGCGCCGATACGGTTCTGGAACGGGATACCGCCGACATATTCTGTTCCGCGCTCTGCGACGACTGTATCGAGCGGGGGCTTAACTTAAAAGAAGGGGGCGCGGTCTACGATTTTATCAGCGACCTCCAGGTAGGCATCGCAAACCTTGCCGACAGTCTTGCGGCGATTAAAAAATGCGTATTCGAGGACAAATCCGTCGGCACAGAAGAACTGTGGGACGCGCTGCAAAACAACTTTGCGGGTAATGAGGGGGAACGTATACGGAAACTCCTCATCGCCGCACCCAAGTACGGTAACGATGATGACTACGTGGATTTGCTCGTGCGTGGAGCCTATGACGTTTATATTGACGAAATGAAAAAATATCATAATACCCGCTACGGACGCGGGCCAATCGGCGGTATTTATTATGCCGGTACTTCGTCCATTTCGGCGAATGTTCCCCAGGGCGCCGGTACAACGGCGACCCCCGACGGACGAAAAGCGGGGGAACCCTTGGCGGAAGGATGTTCACCCAGCCATAGTATGGACCGGCATGGTCCTACGGCGGTCTTTAAGTCTGTGTCCAAGCTGCCTACCTCGGAAATCACCGGCGGTGTTTTGCTCAATCAAAAAGTAACCCCGGCCATGTTGGAAACCGAAGAAAACCGGGAAAAACTCATCTTTCTACTCCATGCTTTTTTTGCCCGGCTCGGCGGTTTCCATGTTCAGTTTAATGTGGTATCCAGGGAGACTCTGCTGGATGCCCAGATCAACCCAGAAAAGCATCGGGATCTCATCGTCCGGGTGGCGGGTTACAGCGCCTTCTTCAACGTCCTTTCCCGTCAGACCCAGGACGATATTATTGAAAGAACAGAGCAGATTATTTAAGGTTGCTAGAGATTGTACTCCACCTGGGGCTGGGAGATTGCCAGATGCAGCACTTCCAGGATCTTCTTCCGCAGGACAATAAAATCATCGTTGTTCCGATCCCGGGTTTCCCCAAGGTTCACGTCGAATATGTCGGTAATTTGACCCGGCCGTGGGGTCATGATCACAATACGGGTGCTCAGGGCTATGGCCTCGTCCACATCATGGGTAACCATAACCATGGTGGTATTGGTTTTGTTCCATACATCAAGTAACAGGGCCTGAAGCTCTATCCGCTTAAAGGCGTCCAAAGCGCCCAGGGGCTCATCCAGAAGCAGTACCTTGGGCTCATTTATCAGGGCCCGGATTATGGCGACCCGCTGGGCCATACCTCCGGAGATTTCATGGGGGTAGGATTTTTCAAACCCCGTAAGGCCAATCATATCAATATAATTCCGTACCCGGCCCTCCTGTCCCTGGTACACGCCCCGGGCTTTAAGCCCCATGGCAACATTGTCATGGACCGAAGCCCAGGGGAACAGGGTGGACTGTTGAAAAACATAGCCCTGTTCATGGCTGGGTCCGGCAATTTCCTGCCCGTCAATGGCAAGCGTCCCCGATTGAGGGCGGTCAAGCCCGGCGATGAGCCTGAGCAGGGTGGTCTTACCGCAGCCGGATGGACCCACGATGGAAACAAATTCACCCTTAGCAATTTCCAGATCAATATCCTTTAACGCATACAGGGGATTGCCGTTGGTATCCCGGTATATCCGGTTAACCTTTTTTATATCAATTAAGGTATCCTTAGCTAAAGCATCGCTCATTTCAAAATCCCCCTTTGCCAGCGAAGAACATAACTGCGTATAGCGCCGATGAGCGCAAGGATAAGTGCAAATTCTACGGCGATAATAATGATGGCGGCGTACACCTTTGAGTATGCGCCCCAGCCCTTGGCCCAGTTGATGTAGAATCCCAGCCCTGCCTTGGCGCCCACCATTTCCGACACAATCAGGGTGGTAAAAGAAAAGGCGGTGGCGGTCATGATTCCCGTAAACATGCTGGGCATGGCGTGGGGTATGGCGATACGAAACAAAAGAAACCGGTTATCCGCCCCCAGGGTTTTCGCCACATCAAAAAATGATTTTGGAGTGGCAATGATCCCCGCGGCCATCATGGAGGAAACGGGAAACCAGGATGAAATAAAAATCAAAAATACACCGGTAGTAAAACTGGTGGGCAGTATGGCCAGCGCTACCGGCAGCCACGCTACTGCGGGGATGATCCCCGTAACCTTAATAATGGGGGACAGCCAGTAATCCCACTGACGGTTCCAGCCGATGAGTATCCCCGTGGCAAGCCCCAGGAGCGTACCGGTGATCATCCCCACAAAAAAGAGACGCATCGAAAAAAGGGTGCTCCGCAGCAGCAGGAGCCGGTCATCGTACATCACGCTGAAAATTCCCGACATACCCGGAAAATAGGGTAAGGGGAAAATAGCGCTCTTGGTGGTGAGCAGTTCCCATATTGCCAGGACTACGCCCCCTGCAAAAATAAACTGCGCCTTATGGTACAGTTTCTTGCGGAAATCAGGCTTTCCAAGGGTGAAGAAATACAAAAGCAACAGCGCTGCCAAAAGGGCGCCAAGAATTGTATGGTAAGCCCCGGGCAGCTTGACGTCCTCCACCGATGGGATAAACACATTTACTGCCAGGGCCGCAGCAAAGGCCAAAACCGCAGCCCAGAACCAGACCTGCGTTTTTGGCTTCCAGTAGACAGTATCCTCCGCTATTTTCGGGTCATTATACCACTTCTGCTTTGCCACGGTTATCAATCCCCTTATTTCTTTTTCGCCGCCGCTTCCAGGGCGAAGATATCGACGTATATATCATCAACAAATTTCTGTACATTCAAATCTGTCGGCAAATACCCAATTTCGGTTAATTTCTGGGCAAAATACACCGCATCATCCTTGGCCCGCTCATTCGCCGCCTGGCCTGAGTGCTGATCGTAGTGATAGTGCCCAAGCAGACCGGTTACCAAGGCTACGTCTTCAGTGGCCACGGACTTATTGCTGACAAGAAGCTGCGCCGCTTCACCGGGGTTAGCGCCTATCCAGGCAACCGCCTTGTGGTAGCCCCGGAGCGCTGCGGCCACGGCGCCGGGATTTTCCCGCACCACCTTACCGGAGGCAAAGAGGAAGCAGCAGGCCCTGTCCTTGAACAGGGGGTGCTCGCTGATATCAACCAGGACCCGATAATTTCCCGTATTCTCCAGGGTCGTGGCAAAGGGATCCCAAAGGGCGGCTACATCAACTTCGCCTTTTTCCACGGATTGGACGATCTGGTCGTTGGGATAGGGTACCCAGATAATCTCGGTCTGGGGATCAATCCCCACGCTCCCCGCGGCAACCGAGGCTACCGACATGGGGGTTCCGCCGATTTCATCAACCGCAATGGTTTTTCCCTTCAGATCCGCCAGGGTTCTTATGGGAGAGTTGGCGGGAACCAGGATCTTTATGCATCCTTCGTGCAGGCCAGCGATAAGTTTTACATCAAGCCCATTGTAAACCCCGGGGAAATATTGAAAATCACCGTTTTCGATGATTGTCTTTCCCGCCGCCAGGGCCGCCCGCTCAGCCTCAAAGGTGCTGCCGCTCACCAGGGTAATATTAACCCCTTCTTCCGCAAAAAAGCCCTTCAGGCTGGCTATGGATGTAGGGGATCCACAGGTTGATCCCCCGTACCCGATATCAAAGGAACCATAAGGATATTGATCTCCATCCTTTTTCCCACCGGCAAATACCACTGAGGAGAGCAAAAGCACCCCTGCCACTACCGCAAATACACGTTTCATTCTAGCCTCCTATTTTACTTCATCGGAATAGTATATAATTCCGATATTTTTAATATGAATAAATATATACCAAAAGCTGTGAAATATGTCAAGAGAATTTTGAAAAAATTCCTAGAATTCCCATATTTTTTATATGTTTTTATAGCGCTATAGTAAACACTCGGCTCGTAAAGCCCGAGCGAATATTGCGGAATATTATTATAATATACAATTCCTATAGGCATTGTATATTATAAATACCCTCTATTTAACATTCCGGGTATCATCGAAATACAGGATCGCATTTTTGCGATGTTCCAATACGATCTCAATCAGGAAAGCGAATATGGGCGGAAGTAACGTATCCGGGGAATGATTTTTCCCTAAGGACCCCTGCCGCCATTTCATATACCGATTGTCCATAGCCGATGGTATCCAGTTCATGGGTAACCAAAAGGATAGCCGTTCCTGTTTGTACGATCCGGCTGAAAAGTTTCATTATTTCAAGGGTCGTATCTATGTCTAAATCGCCGGTGGGTTCATCGGCAATAAGAAGCGCAGGATCATTAATAAGGGCCCGGGCGATAGATACCCGCCGGAGTTCCCCTCCTGAAAGCTGCCGGGGATAACTCTTCGCCAAATGGCCAATACCTACCGTATCCAATAGAGCCATGGCCTTTGCGGTATTACTCCCCTCCCTCTTAAAAAGATAGAATGGAAGCCGTACATTATCAAGCGCCGTGAGGCCGGACAGCAGGCTCTGTCCCTGGGGCACATAACCGATCCTGGCGTTCCGTAACAGCGAACTATCTCCGTCATTCAATGAAAAAATATTCCTGCCTTCAATCGTAACAACACCCGATGTTGGACGCATCAAACCTGCAACCATATTCAGGAATGTACTTTTCCCGCTTCCGGAACGGCCGATTATGCTGACAAAGCTGCCCTTTGAAACGGTTAAATTCGCGTGGTCCACCGCATTAAAACCCCCAGGTCCCCGCTTGTATTCCTTTGTCAGCCCCGTAACTTCCAGAACCGTATTTTGAACTGCCATCTTATTCACCCTCACGCAGGGTAAAGTAGGTTTCCGTCCCGCTGATTTTTACCGCTGAATATACTGCAGAAAGGGGTCCAGCAGCAAAGGCAAAAACCAGGCTGGAAAGCAAAAGAAAAAGTATATTACCCATATGCGGCCGGATTAGGGGTAATCCTAAACGGTAACTGATATAGGGGCTGAAGGGAAATACTATCAGGGATGCCAATATAATTCCAATTGTCCCCCCAAATATTCCCGCTAAACATGATTCGGTCAAAACGATGTACGCTAATTTTTTCCGTGTCGCCCCCAGGACCCGCAGGATGGCGAATTCTTTTTTTCGTTCATTAATACTGCCGGAAAACACCGCCGCTAAAACAACAATCGCAACAAACCAAAGAACTACGGAAAAAGTCCCGATATAGCCCACAAGACCGTTTAGGGCTTCGGCGATATGGGCAAACATCCTATGGGAAACGATAACATCAACACCATTAATACTCTTTTTAATATCCAAGGCAACCGTTTCCGCGTCATAGCCATTGTCCAGGCGTACCAGAACCGCTGAAATTGCCCCCTCCCCTTCATTATCGGCAATGAAGGTAAGGTGTTCCTTATGTGCATTGTCCATCATCAGCCGCATCGTATTCATGGTCATAAAAATCGACGTATCGAAGCCCATGGCAGTTTTTGAAAGCTGCGCCGCCACGGGATAATTATAGTTAAAAAATTTTATAGCGTTATGGTGATTCGCCATGATTTCACTGCCGATAATCAGTTGTCCATCCCCAATGCTATCGCGGCTATCGCGGCTGTCGCTGGGCAATTCGGCAATCCAGGGCTGGATTACAAAATCCGTTGCCGGATCAAAGGCGATTAACTGCACCGGTTCGTCGCAGCATTCAGAGGAAAGGGAAGTAAGAAAAAATTGGGGGGAAACCTGTACAACTCCCTCAATCTGGGCAATATCCCGGATAACCGAATCATTAAAATAGAAATAGTTAATCTCTCCCCGCAGTAAAATTGCTTCTGTTTTTGCCTGGTACCCTGCAGGAACTACCATCAGGTCCGCCCCAAAACGCCTTTTCATTACATCCATACCGTTCTGCAGGCTTGAAGCAAGGATTGAACCGCCAAATAAAATAAATGCCAGAATTGCCACCACAATAACAAGACAGACAGTACGAACAGGCTTATTTGTTAAATTGGTAAGGGATAAACTACCCACAGAAAGGGGCTTTTCTTTCATAAACCACTTCCTTTTTTAAAGAGACCTGATTTTTTGAGAACAAAAAACCCATTCAATGCCGCAACAACAATAGTAATGCTACCCAGGACAAGCAATGCAGGCAAAGCAAGCATATGGCAGGACGCCCGTGGATGGGCGCAAACTCCGATTAACACCGTAGGAAAGAGCAGTACAAGAATACCGTTTATAAATACACCGGCACTCAAGCCGAAAATTTTCGATTCAAAAAACAGAGTTAATATCCCTAAAACAGCAATACTCAACCCAACTCCCAATTCCGCCCGGGCCGTCCAATGGCATTTCATAATCACATCCCGTATCTCACAGACCGGAAAAATCGTTATAGGCCCGATGGCAATTAAAATTCCCAGGACGATAAATGGGATTCCGGTAATCAATCGCTTATACATATCATGTCCTTTCCATTAAAAGTATTAAAAACTGTATTTAACCCCGATATATGGGTTTATATATACATTCCCACGGCCGCCGATATTTCCAAAATAAGCGCCGGTCCAAAGGATGATTTGCCCGATATAGAATTCAAAGGTGGGATCAACAATATACACATTAAAATCCTTATTTGCAGTGATTTCTATTTCCGCGCCGAAGGAACCATGCGCATAGTCAAGGGATAGCCCCATACCTCCATACCCTGCATCGGGATGCACTATAAATGTTCCGTTTAACTCTGCGCTCAGACCTAATGCTCCGCCCCAGCCCAGGCTGAGCTTGGTAAAAAATACGGTTTCCGAGTCTTTAATAAAGGACGCATACATAACCGGAAATGACGCAAGGGCATACCATGATCCAAAGCCCGCGTGCCGTACATACTGGAGCTTTGGGGTTACCACCCCGCTTACCGCATCAATGCCCGAATTTTTGTTTACCGTATTAATCGTATTACTGTTATTAAGAATCAAGAAAAGATTGGATACCGGGGAAAGCCAAATTTTATATCTAAAAAGTTCTTCCGCATATAGTTCCTGGCTTACGGTATCCTTAAAGGGGATGGTGTAATCTATTTGAAAAAAGACGCCGAGGTTTCCAAAACCTTTAGTGTAGCTTATCAGGGGGTCTATATATGGAATAGTCTCTCCCTCTTCAAACTCCACGCCGAATTCAGCACCCGTGTCAATACCGATCTCCTGCGCCGGCAGGACGGCGCTAGTTGCAACGAAGTTCCCCGCGCAGGCCAGCCCTACCAGGAGACCGGCTAACCCCGCTTTTTTTCTCATAAAGCTGCGCCCTGCTCAATGACCAGTATTTCAGGATCAACCCCATCGCCGTAAACAGGGCGAAGGGTTGCGTTGTAATCTTTATGAAAAAAATTGTCCCCCACACGGCTGCGGATCACATCATTAAGCCAATACACAAGCCCGTCGTTCCCCTTTCTCACCGCCGGAGCTACAACAAATTCCCCGCCGGGCGTTGTTTTGCGGTACGGCAGGGCAAAATCGACCAGTTCCCGGTTTTCTTCCGTTACGGCAAACCCGGCAATAACCATATCCAGTTTGTTCGTTTCCAGGAGTTCCACCCAGTTTGTTCCGGTTACCGGCACAAAGTATACCGCCCGCTCGCTGCCAAAAAGTTCCTTTGCCACCCGGCGGGCAAAGTAGATATCGTAACCCTGATACTTCCCCTTTGCATCGATAAAGCTAAATGGCTCGTTAGCCTCGGCAACTCCTATGCTGACGATACCCTTGCCATGGATTTTATGCACCGCCGGAATATCATGGTCCGATACGGGTATCTCGCCTGACCCTGCGGCAAAAACAGCCGACGCCGCCTTAAGGATAAGCAGGATACCTAACAGTTTTTTCATGGCGATCCCCCCTTACATTTCCATTCCGCCGCCTTCCGGCTCCGGCCAGGTATCGCCGGTAACGGTAAAGGTAGTTATAGTATCCCCTCCGTCCGTTGGTCCGAGATACGGCGATGTTGCCACCGAGTTTTCCGATACGGTACTCAGACTGTATACCGTCACCTCATAGCTTGGTGAAAGTTTAACCAAGGTTGGTGTTGTGCTGCCGTAATAGAGGTAGCTGAATTCTCCCCTATCCGCATATTTCGGGTTTGACATCATATAATGCCATTGGTGAAAGGTTCCGTCAGTTTTAAATTCGATCCAGTCATACATTCCGTTCCAGGACCCGGTTCGCCAATATTTCCCGGTGGAAAGGGTATTGTTCAGGGTTCTTGCCGGTATAGGAGCGGCAAGGATGTGGGTGTTTGATACAGTGTCGTCATTCGGGCCGTTTAGGGTAATCTTTCCTTCGGTAGTAGTAAAGGTGTACTTTTTTACAGCGGCGGCAGCGGCATCGGCATAATCACCACCGGATGCATTTGCCGCTTTTAGAAGAACCAGGGTAGTATCCCGCACAATATAAGATCCGAATGAACGATTGTTTGTGCCATCATCGCTTACTGCAAATGTCCCGTCAGCATTAAACGTCCATGTCCAGTTAAACGGTGAAAGGCTGATGGCAGCGCCCTCCGGAACCGGCGTCCATGTAGAGGCATTCGCCTCATCCCCGGTCAGGGTATAAACCGTAAGGCTATAGGATTCAAAATGCGTACTCCGGTAATCCGGTTCGGGGGCTTCTTGTGAAAGGGTAACTAATGTGTTTCCGTTAGTCAAATAGCTGAATTCACCGTAATCGGCATAATGGATAGTCCGGCTCATTGAGTGCCATTTATGAAAGGTTCCGTCGTTTTTAAACGTATACCAGTCAAACATTCCGCTGGAACCTTTCTGCCAGTTTTTCCCGGCGAATTTATCGCTTAACACTATTGGATGGTCCAGGTGATCCACCGCTTTACCGCTTCGATCAAAGGTTATATCGGTTTCACCGTCCAGTTGCAGGGTATTATTGTCCGGTACCGTAAAGGTATATTTCACGGGCTCAATTGAACCGGCCGTCAGAATAACCAGTACATTATCCCTTACCAGATAGCTGCCCGATTCGCTGCTAGCAGGATCCCCGTGGATAGCGGTGGTGAAGCTTCCATCAGCTTTAAATGTTGTAACCCTGTGTACATCTCCAACATGGTATCCCCAACTACCGACAAAGGGATTCGTCAAACCACTCAGCCAATCTCCCTCATCGTCTCCGGTGGGGTTACTGCAGCCGATGAAGGCCAGAGAAAGTACCAGTGTTAATCCAAATAAGCATCTTCTTTTCATGTCTTTTTCCTTTTTGTAAAACATATTCAGGAACAGCAATCGGGCAGGCTCGCAGCTGCCGCGTTTAAGGCTGCATCCATTCCGGGCCTGATATGAGCGCCCCGGTGACTCGTATGGGTATGATGAACCTTTTGTACCCCGCTTTGTTCAATACCTGTTCCGGCGGTGACGCAGCCGGAAAGGGACAGCGCAAGCCCCAGAAACAGCCCAATAGGGCGTCGTTTTCTTCTCACCATATTTATCCTCGTGGGGAATATATAAGTATTCCCATATAATTACTCAGAGTATTTTTAAAAAGTTGCAAAAAATTTCCAAATTTCCGCCCGGGGAGTTTGTCTACGGGTGCCGGGTTTCATTTAAGGTAAATATCGTAATAGATAGTACGGAAACAGAGAGGGCAGACAGCTGCTAATGGGACGTAGGTTTATAAACCCGGTTCTAGTCGATTTTTTAATATATTCTTCAACGCAGTCCCACTTCCGCAGTGGGACTGTATAAGGGGAATATTGTTCTGCGCTGCCTTGTTTTTTGCAGCCCGCGCCATACCATGCGCAACCGGATTGGTAAAAAGGACAATTAAGTCGGGATTCCCAATACGATCAGTTAAGTGCCCCTCAGAATTAAAAAAAATTTTTGCCTTGCAGCGGAACTCCTTGCATATGCATTGGTATTGACATTTCATACACTCGTTTCCGCCTATTATTACCACATTCATATCAAGCTCCCGATCATTTATATTATATATTACTAATACCATATGTTTACTATGTATTATTAGAGTATATTTTACCAAAAGATGCATGTCAAGTGCTTTAGAGAATTTTAAAAATTTATTATCATTCCGATATGTTTTATATGATTTTACTTGACAAAATTTAGGCGGTTTTATATCCTATTATTATCTTGTGATTTATAGGAATTTATTCTTTACAAAAGGAGCCTTTTATGCCGGATTCTAATTATCACTTCGATACCCTAAAAATACGGGCCGCCTACGATCCCGCTCAACACAACCAGGCTGTTTCACCGCCTATTTACCAGACTGCAGCCTATGAATTCCGGGACACGAAAAATGCCGATGGCCTTTTTGCATTGACCGAAGCGGGTTTTCTCTACACCCGGGTAAACAACCCCACGGTGGATGTGCTGGAACGGCGGGTTGCAGCACTGGACGGGGGCAGCGGGGCCATTGCCCTGGCGTCCGGCATGGCGGCCATATCCTACACCCTCCTTACCCTGGCGGAAGGGGGCGGCCGTATCCTGACCAGCCCCTACCTCTACGGCGGCAGCGCCGACGCCTTCCGGAGGATCTTCCCCAATTTCAATATCCACATCGACCAGTCCCCCAATATTGATGATATTACGGCCCTGGAAAAGGATATCAAGAGCGATACCAAGGCTATATTTGTAGAATCCGTGAGCAACCCCACCGGGGTGGTGGCGGATATTGAGGCCCTGGCCAATCTGGCCCACAAGCACGGTATTCCCCTGGTGGTGGACAATACCTTCGCCACCCCCTATCTTCTCCAGCCCATCAAGTACGGCGCCGATATTGTGGTCTATTCCGCCACCAAGGCTCTGAACGGCCACGGTAACGTGATTGCAGGTATAATAGTAGAATCCGGCCATTTCCCCTGGACTAACGGAAAATTCCCCCAGTTGGAACAGACGGAATATGTGCTGCGGGATCGTGCCACAGGAAAGGAACGGAATTTCCTGGAGGCAGCTCCGGATGCGCCCTTCGTAACCCGTATCCGCCTGACCTATCTTAACTACTTCGGTGCAGCCCTGGGGCCCTTTGACGCCTACCTTGCCCTTATCGGCATTGAGACCCTCTCGGAACGGCTGGACAAACAGGTTTCCAATGCAAAAAAGATTGTAGCCTGGCTGGAAAAAAACCCCCATGTGGCTTGGGTAAAATATGCCGGGATACCCTCCAACCCCTATTATAAGCTGGCCCAAAAATATCTTCCCAAGGGGGGCGCCGGGAATTTTTTCCTTCGGTTTTAACGGAACCCTGGAGCAGAGCGAAGCCTTCCTTGACGCTATAGAGCTGTGGAGCTATCATGTCAATGTTGGGGACTCGCGCTCATTGATCGTGAATTCACCGAAGACCACCCATAGCGAGCTGAACCCTGCGGAACTCAAGGCGGCTGATATTGAGCCTAATTTGATCCGTATTTCCCTTGGCCTGGAAGACGCCGAAGACCTCATAGCGGATTTGGATCAGGCCTTCAAAAAAGTCTTTGGAGGATAATAGTGACCACGGTTAACTTAAAAGCAGCCTCGGTACCGATCCGTGAAAACCGGCTTGGTTCTATCACCGGCTTTTCCGGGACTGCGGGGGAATTGGTAGGCCAGGCCCGAAAGGGCTGTTTAAAAGAAAAGGTCCGCTCCTTCAGCCAGTGCCTGGGCTGCTCCACCTCCAACGCCGCCTGTACCCTCATCCTGATCCAGGATTCCGCAGTGATAAGCCACGGCCCGGTGGGCTGTGCGGGCTGTCTCCACGAATACGCCTTTACCTACCGGGTAAACGGCGTACACCGGAATGTCTTTGAGCCCACGGAGCGGCGTATCTTCAGTACGAATATGGATGAACGGGACACGGTTTACGGGGGCGCGCAAAAACTGGGAGACGCTATCCGGGAAGTGTACCGCCGGGTACACCCAAAGACTATCTTTATCATTACCACCTGCGCTTCGGGGATCATCGGCGACGATGTAGAGACGACCGCTAACGAAGCGGAAGCGGAAATTGGTATCCCCGTGGTTGCGGTATTTTGCGAGGGTTTCCGTTCCAAGATCTGGACCAGCGGCTTTGACGCGGGGTACCACGGTATTGCCCGGAAGCTCATCAGAAAAGCTGAAAAGAAACAGGAAGACCTGGTTAACATTATCAACTTCTGGGGGGCGGATCTTATCGGCGATTGGTTTAAACGGCTCGGCCTGCGGGCCAATTATCTTACCCCCTTTGCCACGGTGGAACAGATTGCCACCTCCTCCGAAGCGGCGGCAACCATGCAGGTCTGTGCGACCCTGGGCTCATACCTGGGGGCCAGCCTGGAACAGGAATTCGGCGTACCGGAGATCAAGGTGTCCCCGCCCTACGGCATTGTTCAGACCCAGCGCTGGTTCCGGGAACTGGGACGGATCACCGGCAGGGCAGAGGCGGTGGAAGTTTTCCTGCGGGAAGAGGAAGAAAAGTGGCTGCCGGAAATAGAAACACTGCGGGAAAAACTCAAGGGCAAAACCGCCTATGTTACTGCGGGGGCCTCCCACGGTCATTCCCTTTTGGCGCTGCTCCGCGAATTGGGGATGGAGCCCCAGGGCGCGGCGATTTTCCATCATGACCCCCTGTACGATAATGGGGAAGTGGCGGCGGACACCCTGCAGAATGTGGTGAAAGACTACGGGGATATAAAACACTATAATGTCTGCAACAAGCAGGAATTCGAACTAGTGAACGTTCTAAACCGCCTGCGGCCGGATATACTGCTGGCCCGCCACGGGGGCATGACCCTCTGGGGCGCCAAATTTGGTATTCCCTCACTTTTAATCGGGGATGAACATTTTGGCATGGGATACCAGGGCCTGGTCCAGTACGGCAAGCGAATCCTGGACACCATGGAAAATGATGAGTTCGTAAAAAACTTTGAAAAACACGCGGTTAATCCCTACACCAAGTGGTGGCTTGAGCAGGATCCCTACACTTTTTTGGAGAAATAAACGATGTCCGGATTAATTGAGCAGCAGCGTTTCATGTGTTCCATAGGGGCAATGCAGTCCGTGGTGGCCATACCCAGGGCGCTCCCCATTTTACATTCCGGGCCGGGCTGCGGAACCATGGTGGCGGGTTTTTTTGAGCGGTCCACGGGCTACTCCGGAGGATACACCGCCCCCTGTACCAATTTTTCCGAAACCGAGGTAATCTTCGGCGGGGTGCAGAAACTGGAAAATCTTATCCGCCATTCCTACAAGGTATTGGACAGCGATTTACAGGTGGTACTCACGGGCTGCACCGCCTCCATTGTGGGGGATGACGCCGGACAGGTGGTCAAGCAGTTTGCCGCTGAGGGGAAACCCATCGTATACGCCGATACCCCGGGTTTTAAATACACCAACTACGAATCCCACAGTGTTATTGTCAACGCCATCATCGATCAATACACAGCCCGCTTCAATAAAGAAAAAAAACCAACGGATCCAAAACTGGTAAACCTTTTTGCGTCAATCCCCTACCAGGACCCTTTTTGGAAAGGCAACCTGGAGGAATACAAGCGGCTTATCGAAGGTATAGGTCTCAAGGTGCAGGTACTGTTCGGCCCCCATGCCCAGGGTACGGTGGAATGGCAAAACATACCCCGGGCGAATTTCAATATACTGATCTCTCCCTGGTACGGCAGGAACATTGCGGAACATTTACAGGAAAAGTACGATCAGAGTTATTTCCAGTTTCCCTACATACCCATAGGCGGAAACGAGACGACTCGGTTTTTACGGGGACTTGCACTCTATGCAAATGAGCATGGCGCGGAGCTTGAAAATGATGCGGTGGAGACCTTTATCAAAAAAGAGGAAGAGACCTTTTACGAAGAAATCGATAACCTGGCAACCTTCCTCCTGGAATTCCGCTATGGCCTGCCAAGTTATGTACATATCCTCCACGACGCATCCTACGTTTTGGGTATGGCAAGATTTCTCCTCCACGAGACGGGCATAGTACCCAAGGAACAGTTTATCACCGATAAAACCCCCGAAGAGTACCAGCAGAACATTCTGGATATTGGCGGCAGTATTTCTGATAAGAAAAAAATCCCCCTGTACTTCCAGGCGGATGCGGGACTTGCCCAGGAGACCATACTGGCGGCGAACCACGAAGGCCGGGGCCTCATAATCGGGAGCGGCTGGGACAAGGACCTTGCCCGAAAAAAGAACTGCGATTTCCTCTCCGCCGCCCTGCCCTCCCCTTACCGGCTGGTGATGACCTCAGGTTATGCGGGGTATCGCGGGGGACTGCGGCTCATTGAGGATATTTACAATCAAGCCCTGAGCACCTACCGTTAGCCCTTAAGGGGCGGTACCCTCAGCTTTTTTTAACATTCCGTCTATTATCCCGTAAACCTGATCCGTAAGGCTCCCTCCCCGCTTATCCTCCGTGGAGATATCCGCAGTGGCAATGGGGGGGGCGAAGTTTACCGAAACCGGCCCCGAATGCAGGCGGTAGGTTTTTTCAAAGACATCGTAACTGCCGGTAATAGCCAGGGGAACCATGGGGGCCCCCGCCTTGGTGGCCAGTTTGAGGGAGCCCGATTTAAAGGGAAGTAAACCCCGGCCTTTGCCCCGGGTCCCCTCGGGGAAAATGATCATGGCGCCCCCGGCTTTAATCCGCCGTATTCCCTCGTTAATGGTGCCTATGGCCTTCCGTATATTCTTCCGGTCAATAAAGAGGCCCCCCAGGAGCAGAATCCAGAGATTCAACAGGGGAATAACCGCCAGTTCCTTCTTTGCAATAAAACCAAAGGGCCGGCCAACGGTGGCCAGGAGCAGTACGATATCAAAAATACTGTTGTGATTTCCCACCAAACAGAAGCCGTCTTTCCGGGGGATGTTCTCCCTGCCCGTAACGGTAAGCTTGCAGCCCGTAAAGGCAAGGATCACATGGGCCCAGCCCTGAGCCATCTTATAGGCCAGATAATCCATGGTCTGTTTAAAACCAAGCCGACCCAACAAAAACATTATGATTCCAAAGGGGGTGATAATAATCATGCACACTATGACTGCAATAAAAATAAAGATTGTTCTCAATAAAATCATAGCTATTCCTCAAACAGGTATGGATAGGCCCCGCAAGGTTTCCCGGGCAATATCAGGGTCCTGCCAAACAAAACCCCGCATTCCCAAGGAGCAGGCCTTATCAATATTAACCGGCATATCGTCAAAAAAAACAAGCTCCTCCGGTTCAAGGGACAGGGCAGCGAAGAGATCCCGGTATATCTTTTCCTCCGGTTTGATCGATGCGCTTTCACAGGAAAAAATCCCCCCGTGGGGAAGGCTGAATACGGGGTACCGCTCCCGGGCTATGGCCAAAAAATCATGGGGCATATTGGAGAGTATCCCCAGTTTATAGCCCGCATTTTTTATATCCTCCATAAGACGTACCGTATCAGCGTTTATCCTGGACCAACTTTCTAAATCGAGTGCATGAATCTTCCTCAGGGTCTCGTCATCAAGAGAGACCCCGCCCTTGGACAGAAAAAACCGGTAGTATTCCAAACCCGAAATAGTCCCCCGGTCATACTCCGCCCGGTACGGCCAAAGCAGGGTTTCGAATTTTTCAATGTCCATCCCCGCCAGGGCTGCCATTTTCTCCATCACCCTATCCTCCGGGGGAAAAGAAATCACCTTACCATAATCAAAAACCACTCCGCGTATCACTCAAGTCCTCCATCTGAATATACATACAATATGATGTCCTTAGCTATCCCGCCAGGGCCGCCAATTTTTCCCGGATAAATTCGCTCTTCTCCTTCAGCCCAATACTGCCGGTCTGCAAAATCAATACATTGGGCGCCTTAGGGTCCAGCTTTACCCTGCCGCTGGACTCCTTCATAAGCCGCAGGAGCCGGTCTATCTTTACCTTGGAAACCTTGCCGAACTCCACCCGGACCGAACCGCCCTTCTCTTTCAGGGAGAAAACCGATATGTCCCGGCAGATAATGCGGATCTCCGCCAGGGCTAAAAGGGAAGCCGCCTCGTCCGGGGGCGGGCCAAAACGATCCGTCAATTCCCCAAGGAGATTTTCAAGCTCCTCCCTGGTCTTTACGGAGGCGATCTTCTTGTAGACCTCCATCTTTTCCTGGGCGCCGTCTATATAGGCATTGGGGATGAAGCCCGTGTATTCCAGTTCCAACAGCGTTTCTGTTTCCGCCTCGTACTGGGAGTTCTCCAGCCGATGCACCGCCTCATCCAGGAGCCTGAGGTACAGGTCAAAGCCCACGGAATAAATATCCCCGGACTGCTCCCGGCCCAGGAGATTCCCCGCCCCGCGTATCTCCATATCCTTCATGGCAATCTTAAACCCCGAGCCCAGCTCGGTAAAGTCCGATATAACCTGGAGCCGTTTCATGGCCAGTTCGGTCAGGGCCCGGTCCTTGGGGTAGAAAAGATAGGCATAGGCAACCCGGTCGGAGCGCCCTACCCTGCCCCGGAGCTGGTAGAGCTGGGACACCCCGTACATATCCGCCCGGTCGATAATAATAGTGTTTACGTTGGGGATGTCGATGCCGTTCTCAATGATGGTGGTGGACACCAGTACGTGGAAACCCCCGTGGATAAAGCGGTGCATCACATCCTCCAGCTCATGGGCGTTCATCTGCCCGTGGGCGGTTTCCACCAGCATCTCCGGAACCAGATGCTCTATCCGGAGGCGGGTTTCGTTAAGGCTCTCCACCCGGTTGTGCAGAAAGAATACCTGTCCGCCCCGCTCCACCTCGGTGCGTATGGCCGCCGCAAGCCGATCCTCGTTGAACTCGTCGATCACCGTTTCTATGGGGTGACGGTTATTCGGGGGGGTTGCCAGGAGGCTCATGTCCCGTATCTTAAGGAGGCTCATGTGCAGGGTCCGGGGTATGGGGGTGGCGCTCAGGGTAAGGCAGTCCACGTTATGCTTCATCTCCTTAAGCCGCTCCTTGTCCTTTACCCCAAAGCGCTGTTCCTCGTCGATCACCATGAGCCCCAGATCCTTAAAAACCACATCCTTCTGGATGATCCGGTGGGTCCCTACCAGAATATCCACTTCGCCTTTTTTCACCGCCTCCAGGGTTTGCCGGATCACGCTCCGGTCCACAAAGCGGGAAAGCATGCCCATGCGTACCGGAAACTGGGAGAACCGTTCCTGGAAATTTTCGTAATGCTGTTCCGCCAGTATTGTTGTGGGGGCGAGAAAGGCCACCTGCTTCCCCCCCATGACGGCCTTAAAACAGGCCCGCACGGCCACCTCGGTCTTGCCGTAACCCACATCCCCGCAGATAAGGCGGTCCATGGGGTTTGGCTTTTCCATATCGTCCTTAATCTCCTCCACGCAGCGGAGCTGATCCTCCGTTTCATCGAAGGGAAAACTGGCCTCGAACATGGTCTGCCATTCGGTGTCCGCCGGGAAGGCAAACCCCCGGGAGGCCCGGCGCTTGGAGTAGAGATCGATAAGTTTTTCCGCTATCTCCTCCACGGACTGCTTAACCCGGCCCTTGCGGTTTTCCCAGCTCTTGGACCCCAGCTTATCCATCCGCGGGGGCGACCCCTCGTTCCCGATATAGCGCTGGACCAGATTGACCTGTTCTATGGGCACAAAAACTATTTCCTCACCAAGATATTCCAGCTTGATGTAGTCCCGCTCATGCCCCAGGGCTTTTATCCGTTCAATCCCCTTAAAAAGCCCGATGCCGTAGTTTATGTGCACCACAAAATCCCCGGGGTTAAGTTCAACAAAGGTGTCGATAGCGGCACTGCGTACCTGCTTGAGGGACCGGGGCGGCCGCTTCCGCCGGCCGAATATCTCGTTCTCCTGGACCAGCATGAATTTTACATCCGGCAGGGCAAAGCCCATGGACAGGGACGCCGCAGCAACCGTAACCTTGTCGTCCTTAAATAACTCTTCCAGCCTGGCAGCCTGGGTATCCGACTCCGCAGCCACCACCAGTTCCCAGCCCTGGTTTGCAAGGACGGTAAATTCTTCCTTGAGGTAATTGATATTGCCGAAAAAACTACGCGGAGGATCGCAGGAAACCACCGCCCGCTCTTTCCCCCCGGCCGCCCCCTTAATGGTCATGAAGGAGACCTGCCGTGCCAGGCGATCCGCAAGATCCCCAAATTTCAGCAGTATCCGCTCCGGCGCCGGAACATCCCGTTCCCGCAGGGCTTTAGTAAAAAGGCTCTTATATTCCCGGTCCAGGGATTCCTGGGCGTTTTCCAGCCGCTCCCGCTCAAAATAGCAAACCGTTCCGTTCTCTCCCAGATAGTCGATCAGCGCCGGAGGAAAGCCGCCGGGAACAGTTTCAAAGGCCAAGGGGAAGAAGAGCTCCTCCCCGCCGGCGCTCCGCCGGGTCATCAGTTCCTCCAGAACCGCCCGGCCCTGGTTACGGCTTTGGTTGGAAAACTCTTCCATCGTGGCAAGGTTCCGGCTCAGTACCTCGATCCGCTCATCGGTCCAGACCACTTCCTTCAGGGGCCGGATCACCAGCTCGCTTACCTTTTCCCGATCCCCCGGCCCCAGGCTGCTCTGATCCACCGGATCAAAACGTTTGATGGATTCCACCTGATCAAAGTCAAACAAAACCCGGTAAGCCGAATCATCCCCGCCCATGAGTATGTCCAACACCTCCCCGCGCAGGGCAAACTCCCCGTGAACCTGCACCCTGGGTACCCGGGTATAGCCGTAACCCGACAGGGTCTCCGCAAGGGCGATAGTATCAATCTTCCCCCCCGGTTTAAGCGTAATGAGCAGACTGCGGATATATTCAGGAGGCGGCAGCGGCGTAAGAAAAGCCCGCTCAGGGACAATCACAATCCCCTTCGCGGTTAAACTATACGCCAAACCGCTCAAAACCCGGCTCCGGTCCCCAAAAACCGTTGAAAGGGGGGCCATTTCCCGGTAGGGCATGGTACCCCACCAGGGGAAAAGAGCCACCGGCAGACCCAGGGTCTCCAGATCAGTGGCCAGCTCTGCCGCCTCCCGTTCCGTGGGGGTTACCGCCAAGAAGTTACCGGGCTTGGTTTGAAACAACGCCGACAGGAGTACCGCACCAAAGGAACCTTCGGCGCCTTCGATTTCGAGGGGGAAATTACCGTGGCTAAATTCGTCCAGAATCTTGGAAACCCCGGGAGAATCGGCTATTCTTTTTAAGAAAGAAGGAAAAGATAAGGTTTTCATACACGCTTACCGATTACTATAATATAGTACTGGGTTTTTTTGAATCCGGTAAATGGAGTTTTGTGGTGAACCATCGAAAAAGCATATTCCTTGCCCTCCTCCTCCTGGCGGGTTTCGTTTCCCTATCCGCCGGACCGGATGTCCAAGACATAGGGCTGAACATACGATACTTTGACAAGCGGATCTACTATCTGGAGGACGATCCTATTCTTGTACAGATCACCATCACCAATTCGAGCCCCTCAAGCTACCGGTTCAGGCTGGCGGACGACCGGGCCTTTTCCATCGATTTCGATATACGGACCATGACAAACCTGACGGTGGATCCCGCGGATATCCTGATCCGGCGGCGTTCCACCAGCCAGCAGGTGTTTTTCCGGGATATTGCCGTGGAAAGCGGGGAATCCTTCTCCTTTGTGGAGGATCTGCGGAATTACGCCGCCTTAAGGCGGAGCGGTTCCTATGTGGTCCAGGTACGGATGTACCCGGAGCTGTATCGTAATACCATCAACACCCCCGTAGCGCTGAACTCAAACGGCGTTCCCCTGGAATCCAACCGGCTCAGCCTCAACATCAGACCCCCCGCCCTGCCCGGCCCCGGGGGCGTTCCCCTGGCGCTGGATGTGGAAACCAACGCCAACCTGGTTCGGGAGAAATTACCCCCGGATCAGGTGGTAAACTATATTCTTAGCGCCCGGCAGAAGGGCCAATGGGAAAAATTCTTCCTTTACCTGGATTTGGAAGCCATGTTAATCCGGAATGCCCCCCGCCAGCGCCAGTGGCTTGCGGAAAGCGAAGAAGGCCGCCGGCGTATGCTGGCCCGGTACCGGAGCGAGCTTGAGACGGAGGTCACCGATGGGGATATCGCCACCATCCCCATGGAGTTCCAGATCGAACGCACCACCTACAGCGCCGAAGAGGGCACGGTTTCGGTACTGGAAAAGTTTAAGACGGGGAACTATATTGAAAGGAAGCGCTATACCTATTATTTGCGCCAAAAGGACGATGTATGGACCATCGTCGATTATACGGTATTAAATTTGGGGACCGAATGAAATTACTGGTTATCCTTGGTTCAGATGAGATTCTCAGTCTGCTATCCCAAAACATCAAACCCCTGGGTTTTGATTTAATCCGGTATCAGTATGTCCTCAAGGCCATGGATAACATTGAAGAAATAGAGCCCTCTACCATTATTATCAGCGCCAAGGACTTCCCCCGGCACTGGAAAGTGCTGGTTCAATTCGTTCGTTACGCCCACTCCAAGGCGGAATGTCCTATCATCATCCTTAAGGGGCCGAATTTTACTATGGAAGAGGCATCCAAGGCCTTCTATATGGGGGTCAGCGGTATCGTTTCCGAGGACCTGACCAAGCCTTCGGAGGTGGATCAGCTCCAAAGGCTCCTGAGCCGGTATTTGCAGCTGGAAGAAAAACGCCGGAACAACCGCTACCACATTGAGGATCCTAAGGAAGTGGGAATTTGCGTGGTAAACCCGGTGAACAAAGCCCTAATCCCCGGCGAGGTAAAAACCATTTCCTCCACGGGTATCTCTTTCCTCCCCGAAAGCACCGCGAACCTGGATACGCTGGAAGAAAATATGGAGCTCGCCGAATGTTCCCTCCGTATCGGCGAAGATTTTATCACCCCCATATGCCGGGTGGTCCGCACCAGCCCCGATATGTCCCTGGAATTTATCTTCCTCCCCGATGTGGACCGGATACTGCTGGACAATTACCTGGAAGCCCTGCCTATGCAGGCACGCAAAGAAAAAAAAGCTGAATAAGACCAACATGGATGAACTGCTACGGATCTGGCGGCTGTGCCACGACTTTGTTCTTTTCTTTGATGATTTTCCGGCGTGGCTAAATGCACAGGGGATATCAAAAAATATTCCGGATTATGAAAAGCTCCTCTTGGAATATGACGATTTATTTAAAGGTACCAATGCTGATATCTACATCCCCCTATGGGCCTCGGCCTGCAAGGGTAATGGTGATATCCTGCTGGACACAACTACCCTGGATTTGATAAAGACCTACAACGCCTGGGGCTACGAAGCGGTTCCCATGGACGGTAATCCTCCTGATTTTATCGGCCAGCAGTTTCGCTTTCTCTGTTATCTCTCTGCGGTGGAGCTTCATTCTCCCGCCGCCGGCTGCGGGCAGGCCAGGGAAAAATTCCGGGACTCCTTCCTCACCGATACGGTGAGGGCCCTAAGCGAAGGAATCCGCCGTTACGGAGTATCGCCGGTGTTCCATCCTCTCGCGGACCGCCTGGAAACCTTCCCCGAGGGGGATGTGTCGAAAATCCCTTTGGAACAGCTTTACTGTTACGATATTTCTCAAAACGGGAGGCGCCCCGCAAGGCCGGACAAGGAACAGCGGATCATCAACACCACGGGCACCAACAACTGCGGCGGCCGCTGCGTCATCCGCATCACGGAACAGGAAGGCTGCGTACTGGATATATCCACCGAATGCGGCAACGGCGGGGAACCGGCGCTGCGGGCCTGCATACGGGGCCTCTCGTACCGGGAAACGTTTATAAACAGCCGGCGTCTGCGTTACCCCATGGTCAGGACAGGAGAGCGGGGCGAAGGCCGTTTCCGCAGGATTTCCTGGGAAGATGCGGCGGATATCACCATCGGAGAATGGAAGCGGATCCGCGATACCCATGGCCCTTCCTCACGGTACGTAAACTACAGTACCGGTGTACAGACCGTTTTTCGCCCCGACAACATAGTACGGCGCCTGCTTTTCCTGGACGGTGGGTCCCTGCTTTTTTACAATAACTACAGCAATGCCTGTCTTACCGTTACTACTCCCTATATTTACGGGGATACCCTCACCGGAAACAGTTTTGAAACGGTCCTGGATGCCAAGCTAATAATCCTCTGGGGTTTCAATCCCAAGGAAACGATCTTCGGTACCCGGCGCTTTCCGTATTTGCTCAAGGCACGGGCCAAGGGAATCCGTATTATTGTTATCGACCCCCGGCACAGCGATACGGCGCGGGCCTGTGCGGACCAATGGATCGGCATAAAACCTTCCTCCGATGCGGCCTTGGCGGACGCCATGGCCTATGTTATCTGGTCCGAGGGTCTGCAGGATCAGCATTTTATGGACACCTATTGTCAGGGCTTTGACGAAGCCCATATGCCCGAAGGAATTAAGCCGGGCGAAAGTTACGAAACCTACCTTTTTGGAAAAAAAGACGGAATACCCAAGACCCCCGAGTGGGCAGAAACCATTACCGGTGTGCCCGCCGGAACCATCAGAAACCTTGCCCGGGAATACGCCGCCGCCAAACCCGGCTGTATTCTGCCCGGTTACGGCCCCCAAAGAACCGGAAGCGGCGAACAGACGGTCCGTGCCGTAGCCCTGCTTACCGCTCTAACCGGCAATATCGGGAAGATCGGCGGAAGCGCCGGCGTCCTGGGGGAAGTTCCGAATATTCCCTTTACGTTTTTTCCCCTGCCCGAAAATCCTTACCCCGGAAAGATACCCTGTTTTCTCTGGACCAAGGCTGCGGAACACGCCCTGGAGATGAGTCCGGAAAAGGACGGGCTGATCGGTGTTGAGCGTCTGAGCAGTAATATTAAAATGATACTCAATTTTGCCGGCAATACCCTGATAAACCAGCACTCGGATATTAACCGTACTATTCGCCTGCTAAAGGATACGGGCAAGATAGAATTTATTGTGGGGTCCGATATTTTTATGACCCCCAGCGCAAAATTTTTCGATCTCCTGCTGCCGGGTGCTTCTTCCTTTGAAAATAATAACATCGCCCAATCCGGAACCGGAGCCGATTCCTATCTGTTATTCTGCCGTAAGGCTGTGGAACCCCTCTTTGGCTGCCGCTTTGAATACGATTTTATACAGACCCTGGCGAAACGCCTTGGGCTTGAAGAACCCTGGTCCACGGGGTATGCCACCTTCGAAGACCTCATACAGGGGCGGTATAATGAATTACGGAAAATCGCTCCCGAGGCGCCGGAATTTGAGGCCTTTAAAGATGGCGCAAAATGTTTTTTCAATTTACCTAAACCCTATATTGCCTACGAATCCCAGATCCGGGATCCTGACCATCATCCCTTTAAAACCCCATCGGGGAAAATCGAAATCTTTTCCCGCCGTTTATACGATTTAAACCGGCCAAAGGAAATCCCCGCCATTCCCTGCTATGTCCCCTGCCCCGAAGGCCCGGAAGATCCCCTGCGGGAAAAGTATCCCCTCCAGCTTATCGGCTGGCACACAAAAAAACGAACCCATTCCGTGCATGATATAAATATGCGGCTTGACAAAATCGATCCCCAGTGCCTGTGGATGCATCCCGATGACGCCAAAGCCAGGGGTATTGAGGACAAACAGCCAGTGGAGATTATGAACGACCGCGGCAGGATACGGATAGAGGCGCATATTACTACCCGGATCATCCCCGGAGCAGTAGCCCTGTCCCAAGGCGGCTGGTACACCCCGGATGCTTCCGGTACGGATACCAGGGGCAGCATTAATGTTCTTACTTCCCAAATACCAACCCCCCTGGCCCGGGGAAACCCCCAGCATACCAACCTGGTGGAAGTTCGAAAATATATCAGTTTTTCTGCCTGAACCGTCCGATAATTTTCTCCCCGTAGAGCAGTCCCAGTATGCCCATGGCGGCAATGATCAGAAAAAATATGGCTATCATTACCCAATTACCGCTGATCACGGAATCACCTAAAATAGTAGAAGTGAGTATCCCAGGGATGCGGGCAAAATTGGAAATGATGATGAACCGGGACAGTTTGATACTCCCCAGGGGAACTATATAGGTAAGGGTATCCTTGGGGATGCCGGGGATCAGAAAAAGCAGAAATAGTACCAGGGAGAATTTCCGGGTATCCTTGAGAAAAGCGTATTTATCGGTTAGTTCCCCGCCGAAAAAACGGAATACCAGGGGAGCGCCGAATTTCCTTACCACAAGAAATATACCGGTTGAGGCGGCGAGGCTGCCCAGGAGGCATATACCCAATCCGCCCAGGGCGCCATAGGCAGCGCCGGCCAGAACTTCCACGGGCCCCCCGGGTATGACCGCCACGATGATCTGCATAATCTGAATACCCAACAAAATCAACACGCCCCTAAAGCCCAGCTTTTCTATCCAGAGGCTGAACTGATCCCGGTATTCAGGGAGACGCAGCCGGGTAATAAATGGCCAAAACAGGATACAAAGGATCAGCGTCAGGATGATAAAAACAATGAAGAAGATGATACCGGTTCTGACGGGGCTTTTCATAGGCATATGGTAAGTATACCTTTTACACCCGTCAATTTACCATACCTTTGAATGTATTTCCCTGGGGAAAAATATGCGGTAAAAATTCTTGTCCGTCGCCGCTTCCAGTTCCTCAGGATCGCCGCCCGGCACACCCCCTTCTTTCCGTATCCCCGCAGCGCCCCGCAGTATAACTGAGAGATCCACCCAGTGCGAAAACGCCTTGCCCCGCAGGGGCTGGTAGGGGGCATCGGTTTCCAGGAGCAGGTGATCCAGGGGCAGGGCAGCACATGAACGTATCGCCCCTTTATGATTCAGCAGGATAGATGCGCCAAAGGAAAAGTAGGCGTTTATCCCCCGGCGTAAGAGGGCTTCCCCCTCCCCTACGGTTCCTGAGTAGGAGTGGAAGACCACTGCGGGCAGCTTTTTCAAGGCGCCGGTATGGGCAAAGACCTTGTGCATGGCCCGGCGCACATGGAGCACCATGGGCAGCCCGTACCGTAAGGCGGTTTCCAGGTGGGCCGCGAAAAGCTCATCCTGAACCGCCTCGGTGGCGCGGAACGCATTTTGCAGCGAAGTTTCCCGCGCATCGTTGTAGAGATCGAAGCCGGTTTCCCCTATGGCGTTCAGCTCATCCCCCGCAGCCAGGGTTTCCAGCAGTTCCAAAAGC
This sequence comes from Treponema primitia ZAS-1, assembly GCF_000297095.1. Lineage (NCBI taxonomy): Bacteria > Pseudomonadati > Spirochaetota > Spirochaetia > Treponematales > Treponemataceae > Treponema > Treponema primitia. The sequence goes on from NZ_AEEA01000051.1 coordinate 39,798, forward strand.
GGCGCAAAGGAACTGGTGTTCCCGGCTGCGGGTAACTGGGGGTGTACGGCAAAACAGAGGGCCATAGGAGCGGCGCCTTCCTGACGGGCGCTGCGGGCAAGCTCCTGGTGGTACGCAAACTGCTCCCCGTTCCAGGCGCTGGCAGCACAGGCGATACCCAAACTGCGGCGTTCATTTTCAGCATCGGGGAAACGCCCGGCGAGATCGAAAGGATGGGCATGGGCATCGGAAGCCATAGGTGGAGTGTAATACGCAAAGTAAAAACAATGAAGGGATGTCACGATACCAACTTCAAATTAACCATCCCGGAAAGCCTTTATATTATACTTTACATGTGATAAATATTGCGTTATCCTATACTTAACACAGGAGAAATCATATTGAAGTTTACCAAGGAAATCGTTTCGGCGATAAATAATTTTATCATTGAAAATATTCCGGCCCATCAGCATGACATCCTTGCGCTGGTGATGAAGCACTTCGGCCTCTCCAAGCCCACGGCGGCAAAGTATCTCAAGAGCCTGCTTGAGGAGGGGATCATTCAAAAAGAACGGAAAGGCCGGTATCCCAACTACCAACTGGTGTATACGGTGTTTGAATACTCCTATGACGTAGATGACTCCCTTGACGAGGATGCGCTGTGGCGGAAGGATATTTCCCCCCATTTACAGGACGTTGCGCCGAATGTCCGCCAAATCTGTCAATATGGGTTTACCGAGATGGTTAACAATGCTATCGAACACTCCGGATCAAAGCGGCTGACAATAACCCTGGACCTCAGTGCCCGGGACATTGAATTTATTATACGGGATTATGGTATAGGTATTTTTATCAAAATTAAAGATGATTTAGGCTTGGAAGACCCAAAACATTCCATTCTGGAATTGGTAAAGGGAAAGTTTACCTCTGACCCATCAAAACATTCCGGGGAAGGTATCTTTTTTACATCCCGCATCTTTGATCACTTCCGTATATATTCGGGCGGTCTCGCGTTTTGGGGGCATAAAGACAATGACCTGCTTATGGAAATTCCAAATAACAGTATCACTAGCGGAACCGGGGTATTTATGCTCATACGGAAAAACACTTCCCTGCAAATTGCCGATGTATTCAACGAGTACACCGATCCTGACAAGCAGCCGGGCTTCCACAAGACCGCTATTCCGGTACAGTTGATGCAGTATGAAGGGGAATCTCTTATATCCCGTTCCCAGGCCAAACGGCTTATCACCCGGTTTGATCGTTTTTTAGAGGTGGTTTTGGATTTTTCCGGGGTAGATATGATTGGCCAGGGCTTTGCGGATGAAATCTTCCGGGTCTTTGCCAATGCCCATCCCACGGTACATTTAACGCCGATACATTGCAGCGAGAATGTGAAGAACATGATCCGGCACGTTGGCAGTTAAAAGCCGTTTCCGGTACACGGCAGACCTTAGGAACGGAATTTAAGAAAGGTTATAGGCAGGGAGCTGCCCTCACACGGCGCTGCCCCGGCATACAAAGCCATTCGGTATTTATACGCCTCTTTTCTCACCTTGAAATAGACAGCGTAAGAGCTAAAGTGGCGGGGGAGTTAAAAAACCGTTTCGACGAGGGTAGTTTTATCTGCTATTTTGAAACTATCGGCAGACTCCACACCTGGACCTATGCCGAACTCCGGGCAATTATTCGTAAAGACAAAAAAATGCCCGGCCCTGAATAAACAGAGCCGGGTGGCGGAGGAGGCTACAATGCCGCCTCCTCCGGTGGCATTTATAATACTACTACATTTCCCTCGATTTGTCAAATATAAATCTTAAATTCACCCTTCACCCTCCCCGCTTTTTTCTGTATACTCTCCCCCATGGCAAGCCCTCTTATCAAGGAAATTTTGGCAACCCCCCCCGGCTTCCCAGGATGTGACGGTTCGGGGCTGGGTCAGGACAAAGCGGGACCTGAAAAATCTGGTCTTTGTGGAAGTGAACGATGGGTCCGGCTTCAACGGTATCCAGTGTACCTTTGACCGCGGCGGAGACGGCAGCCTGGGAGAAGAGCTGGAAGCGGCTTTAGCGGCGGTGAATACCGGGTCCTCAGTGGAAATACGGGGCAAGCTGGCCTCATCCCCGGCCTCGGGGCAGGCGGTAGAAGTGGCCGCTTCGGATCTGCGGATCATTGGGGATGCGCCGGCGGAAAGTACCGGAAACATAGCGGCCTACCCCCTGCAAAAAAAGCGGCATTCCCTGGAATTTCTCCGGGAAATAGCCCACCTCCGGGCCCGGACCAATACCTTCGGCGCAGTAACCCGGGTGCGCAGCCGCCTGGGTTTTGCGGTACACCAGTTCTTTCAGGGACAGGGTTTCCAGTACATCCAAACCCCTATCATCACCGCCAGCGACGCCGAGGGAGCGGGGGCCATGTTCCAGGTAACCACCCTGGACCTGGAAGCCCTGGCCAAATCCGGCAAGGCCCCGGACTATTCCAAGGACTTTTTTGGTAAGCGGAGCTTCCTCACCGTTTCGGGCCAGCTGGAGGCGGAAACCTATGCCGCCGCCCTTACCCGGGTCTATACCTTCGGCCCCACTTTCCGGGCGGAAAACTCGAACACCACCCGGCATTTGGCGGAATTCTGGATGATAGAGCCCGAAGCCGCCTTTGCCCACCTGGAAGACAATATGGCCCTGGCGGAGGACTTTCTCAAATACCTCTTCAACGCCGTCCTCTCGGACTGCGCGGAGGACCTTGCCTTTTTCGATGCCCATGTCGAAAAGGGAATCATCGACACCCTCAAATCGGTAATCAATTCCAAGTTCACCCACATGAGCTACACCGATGCTCTGGCGGAACTGGAAAAGGCCGGATCAAATGCGGCGTTTGAGTTCAAACCCTACTGGGGCTGTGACCTCCAGAGCGAACACGAAAAATTCCTCACCGAAAAAATAGTCAAAGGACCGGTGATCGTCACCGATTATCCCAAGGAGATTAAAGCCTTTTACATGAAGATGAACGATGATAATAAAACTGTCCGGGCCATGGACGTACTGGTCCCCCGCTTGGGAGAGATCATCGGAGGGTCGGAACGGGAAGATAATCTGGACCGCTTGGAAAAACGAATACGGGAGATGGGAATGGATACCGCCGATTACAGTTGGTACCTGGACCTTCGCCGTTACGGTACGGTTCCTCATTCGGGTTTCGGTATGGGCTTTGAGCGTCTCGTCCAATACGTCACCGGCATGGCCAATATCCGCGACGTAATCCCCTACCCCCGCGCTGTAGGCCAAGCGGAGTTCTAAACCGGGTTATGAAACACCGTTCCTTAACAGTACTGTTACTATTATTTGCGCTCGCCCTCCACGGTCAGGAAGCGTCGCAGGAAGCGTCGCAGGAAGCGTCGGCGGCATCACCGGCAGCGGACGCGCCGGATATTGTATCCCTTTCCGCTGTGCTTATGGACGCCGCCACCGGGACGGTACTGTACGCGAAGAACGGAAACACGCCTATCCCTCCCGCCTCGCTGACAAAGCTCATGACCATCCACATTGCCCTGCAGGAAGTTGACGCAGGCCGGGCTTCCCTGGACGAAATTGTGGAGCTTCCCAAGGAAAGCTGGGCGGTAAATCAGCCTCCCCGATCAAGCCTGATGCATTTAGCCCAGGGACAGATCGTAAGCCTGCGGGAACTGATCCTGGGGCTGGCTATACCCTCGGGGAACGACGCCGCCGTGGCAGTAGCCCTGCGTTTCAGTCCCACGGTACCGGACTTTGTAAACCGCATGAACGCTGAGACCCGGAGGCTGGGGTTGACCCGGACCAGATTTGTGGAACCCTCGGGTATTTCCGAAGACAATATGACCACCGCCCTGGAATTCGCATCCTTTTGCAGGGAGTATATAAACCGTCATCCGGACAGCCTCCGGGATTTTCATTCGGTCCTGGAATTTTCCTATCCCCGGGCCGTCAATGTGGCGCCCGAATACCGGAGCCGGGTGGGTACCTGGCGTCAATACAACCACAATTACCTGCTCGCCGACTTTGAAGGGGCGGATGGCCTTAAAACCGGGTACATTGATGAGGCGGGCTACAACATCGCCCTTACCGCTGCCCGGCTGGAAACCCGGTTTATCGCCGTAATCCTGGGCGCCCCCGCTTCCTGGGGCGGAGACCGGATCCGGGACGCCGATGGAAGGAAGCTCCTAAGCTGGGGTTTCGATCATTTTAAGACCCTGCGTCCTCCGGAACCGGAGATTAATCCTGCCCGGATATGGAAAGGCGTATCCAAGTGGGAAACCCCGATCCCCACCGAGCCCCTCCCCTTTACCACGTTTGTCGACCGCGGGGAAAATCTCAGTTGGGAAATACGTCTTGAGGATCCTATCATCGCTCCTCTGCCTACGGGGAGTCTCCTGGGCAGCCTCATTTTAAGCGATGATAAGGGCGAACTTCGCCGCATCCCCCTGGTTACCCCAAGGGAAATAGAACAGGGGAATATCTTTAAGCGCGGCTGGGATTCTGTACGGTTATTTTTCCGGAGGGTCTTTTCTAAAAAAGCGGATTAGAATTCGTTGTCTTTGATCATCAAATCCAGTTCCAGTTCCAAAGTCTTGAGCGCGTCCTCCATCTCCCGGATACGCCGGATGGAGTACTGTACCCTTCTATCCCAGAGGCGGTTACAGGTTTCGTTAACCACTTCTTTAAATGAGGATTTATCGGAAAGAATGGCCGCTTCACCACTGGGCTTATCCGTAGGATTCATACTTTATATAGTACCTCTCCCGCGGCATTATCGCAAGGGGCAAAGGGGGTTTCCGGAGTTCCAAATTCGGAATTGCCGGGGGGATTATTTCGTCTCTAGGGTAATTGCCGCTTCGGAAATATTCCGGCCCTGGTCATCGGTAGTATCGTAAGCCCTGATAAAGGTAGCCATAGCGATAAACGCTAAAAGGATGAACACGAGCTTACGCATAAAACCTCCCGTTCCGGGTACGAAACGTCTTTTTAATTTTTTGTGTAATTACTATTTTATCCCAAATCATCTTAATTTTATCCTTATTTATTAAGAAATTCAAGGGGGTTAACGGGTTTACCGTTCTTATATACCGCAAAATGGAGGTGCGGGCCCGTACTGTAGCCGGTACTGCCCACTTCCCCGATTTTTCCGCCCTGGTAGACATAGGATCCCTGGGTTACCGAGGTGGTATTCAGGTGAGCGTAGAGGGTTTGGAACCCATTACCATGGGAGAGGATAATATATTTACCGTAAACCGAATTCAGGCCCACCGTGGCGACCTTTCCATCCAGGGAAGCCTTGACGGGGGTACCCAATCCGGCGGCCAGATCCAGCGCCGCATGGTAACGCCGGGCGCCGCTGATGGGATCGTTCCGCCAGCCGTAGGGAGAACTAAGCGCTCCCCGGATGGGATACATAAAAAGTTCCCCCAGGGCAAGCCTGAGATCCTCGGTACGCATCTTGGCCCCGGGGATAAAGAGCTGCTGACCGGCGCTGATGGCATCGCTCTGGATATCATTGGCGTCCAGGATCGCGTCCAGGGGGACCCCCAGCTTGGCGGAAATCTTAGAAAAGCTGTCCCCCGGTTTTACCGTATAGGGTATACCGTCCATATTCGGGATACGAATCGTTTCCCCCTCCCGGAGCCGCCGGGCGTTGGAAATTCCGTTAGACGCAATGATGGCATCCATAGAAATCGAGCGGGTTGCGGCGATCTTCGATACCGAATCCCCCCGCTGAACCGTGTAGCTTTCCCATCGGAAGCTCTCCGTCAGATCCAGGGGCATGAACTCAGAATCCTCTTCGGTAATCGAAATAGCTTCGGCGATCCCGGCATTTTGCAACGAAGTTTCCCGCGCATAGGAGGCAAGGTTTGCCCGCATGGCGGGGTCGTCCCCGGGGGACAGGGCCATAACCGGGGAATTCTGCAGCCCCAGGATAAGGGCGGAAAAAAGGGCGATCCCCCCAAGTACACAAACCGGGGCCGGAGAAGCCCAGAAGGTATTTTTCAGCCGGTTCGGAATTGGGAAGGACCACGGCTTTGTCTCAGACATACCGGAACTTCGTTCTGCCTTGGGTTTCACGATCCTTTCAAACCAATCGGGTTTAGACCTTCGGCCTTCGCGGGGAACTTCGTTACAAACTGTATTTCCCTTCAAAAAACCGGGAAACCGGGATTCCTGTTTTTTCCAAGACCGTTTAATATGGACAGGGTTTTGCTTAATCGCATCAATATACTTATAGGGTTTATAGACCGCCGGACTTTTGAATTTTGGAAAGGAAATCAACGGATGATTTTGGCGGCGCTGAATAGATTGGTCCATAGCTATATACTGCATATATAGGTTTATCGACATAATTAAGTTGAAGTATTATACTTCCGTTAATTATGGTGAATCCCGGGAAGGCCGTTTTTTTGGCATGTATCGCGGCCCTGTTGATGAAGGTTCTATTGTTTGATTTTATGATTACCGATGGACAATCCATGATGCCCGCCATACGGCCGGGAACTATTCTGGTGGTTGTCCGGACCGCATACGGTATCCGTTTGCCATGGTCCGGGAACTACCTCCTGCGCTGGTCTAAGCCAAAGACCGGGGATGTGGTAGTATTTTTTACCCCCAAGGGCGCCGTGGCGGTAAAACGCTGCGGCGCCCTGCTTGGGGAGGATACTTTTTTTGCCCTGGGTGATAATAACCGGGAATCCTATGATTCCCGGTTTTACGGTCCCGTTCCGGTGGATCACATTATAGGAAAGGTGTTGGGTATTAAATGAAAAACAAAAATGATACATGGGTAAACCCTCCACCGGAAGTACCCCACAAAAGACGGTTCATCATTTTTCTTGCAATTTTTGCCTTCCTCAGTGTCGCTGTTCTGATACGGTACGCAGTACTCATGCTCCGGCCCGCCGATACGGGGAACACGAGCAGCACAAAGCCCTTTGTGGAACGGGGACCCATACTGGACAGAAATGGCCGTATCCTGGCCCTCCAGACCCGGCTGGGCAATATCACGGTGTGGCGTCCCGATATTATCGACCGGGATATTTTAAGCCGGGACCTGGCTCCGATACTGCAAATCCCCGCGGAAACCATCGATGCACGTATTGAATCATCCTCCGCGGATTTTATCTACCTTAAAAAACAGGTAGAACAGTCCACCGTACGGGAAATCGAAAACCTCAAAGCCGAAGGGCGGCTTCGGGGGGTCGGTGTGGAGGCCATTGTCGGCCGCATCTATCCGGAAAAACGGCTGGCAAGCCAGATCATCGGCTTTGTGGGAAATGAGAATAACAACGGCCTTGCGGGGATAGAATATGCCCTGGAGTCGGAGCTTTCCCCCGCATCGGTTAAAGCCAAGGGCGGTTCGGGGAACCAGGTTTTTCTCACCATCGATTCCAACGTCCAGCATATCCTGGAAGAAATCGGCGAACGGATACGCCGGGAAAGCAGGGCTGAGGCGGTGATGTTTATGGCCATGGATCCCCGTACCGGGGATATCCTGGGTTCCGCTTCACTCCCAAACTTTGATCCCAACGATATCAATTCCTCGGACGATATTTCCCGGATGGATCGCCCCGCCATCTGGGCGTATGAACCGGGATCGGTTTTCAAGGTATTTTCCATGTCCGCCCTGATGGAATCCGGAGCGGTCAGCAGCGGCTCCGTCTTTGTCTGCGACGGCCATTACGAGCGGATTAGCAACCGGGGGGAACGGGTGGTGATCAACTGTCTCGGCGCCCATGGAAGGGTAACCATCCGTGATATCATCATCAAGTCCTGTAACGCCGGGGCTGCCTATGCGGCGGATCGCCTGGGGGCGGATGCTTTTAACGAGCTGCTGCAAAACTACGGTTTCGGCGCCCGGACCGGCGCGGGAAACCCCGGGGAAACCGTGGGCTACCTCAGTCCCACAAGCCGCTGGTCGGAACGGTCCAAGCCAACCATCGCCATGGGCCAGGAGATTGCCGTTTCCGCCCTGCAGATGGTCCAGGCCGCCTCCGCAATAGCCAACGATGGGGTCCTGGTACCCCCCCGGATTGTCTCCCGTATCGTTTCGCCCAAGGGGGAGACCATACGCTCCTACGAGGCAGCGGGAGGCCAGGGCCAGAGCCGCCGGATCCTCAAGGCGGAAACTGCCCGGGCCATGCGCGCCTACATGGTGGACGTAACTTCCGACATCGGTACGGGCTGGCGGGCCAATATACGGGATCTGTCCCTGGCGGTAAAGACCGGTACCGCCCAGCTCATCGACCCAAAAACCAACGCCTATTCCCCCACGGACTTTATTGCCAGTTGTATCGCCCTGCTCCCCGCGGAGTCCCCTTCGCTGATCCTCTATCTGGCCATTGTAAAGCCCAAGGGCGATTCCTACCTGGGGGGCCGTATCGCCGCTCCGCCCATCCGGGAAGCTGCGGAAGCCTTGGTGGATTACCTGGGCATCCCCCGGGGCCGGAACCCCCAGATCAGCCATCCCGGTTCCGTAAGCCTGCCCCTGCCTATCAGCCCCGTGGTGGATGCGGTGGTCCCCAACTTAGAAGGCTATTCCAAGCGGGAACTCCTCCCCCTGCTCCTCCGGGAGGATCTCCACATTGAAATCTCCGGTGACGGCTGGGTCCGCCGCCAGGCGCCTCCCCCCGGAAGCCCCCTAAACAGCGATACGGTCATCATCCTTGAACTTGAATAGTATTTGGGAAGCCAATCTCCGGATCATCGAAGCCCAATACCCCGGCTTGGCGGCACAACTTCTGCAAGCTCCGGGGGATTATCCGGGTGAGGGTGATATACTCATTGAACCCGCCTCGTCCGGGGACCCTACACTCATTGTGCAGGGCATCCACATACACTCCCCCCGGGACCCGGTTCGGGAAGGCCGGCGGCTGGCCGAAAACCCGGAAGGGGATGGCCCGCTCATAGTTCTTGGTTTTGGCCTGGGTTACGCCGCCGAAGCAGCCGCCCAGGCAAAGCCGGACCGCCCCATCATCGTGGTGGAACGCCATCCCTTCATCCTGAAAAAAGCCCTGGAAAACCGGGATCTCACTACCTTTCTTACAAAGTACAAGGTCCTGTTTGTACTGGGCGGAAACGGTGAGGCCCTAAACGCCGCGCTCCGGCTCCTGAAAGACGACGGCGGCAAAATCGCCCTAATCCGAAACCGCGCTCTTGTCGGCCTGGATGCGGAGTGGTACGCCGGGGCTGAACAACGGATAAAAACCTGGTCCTCCCGGGAGGATGTGAACACCGCCACCCTCAGGCGCTTTGGAAAGCGCTGGGTCCGGAACCTGGCGCTGAACCGGGAGGCTATTCGGGATCTGCCCGGGGTATCCCATCTGGCGGGCTGTCTCGCCCCCCTATCGGCGCCGGTACTCCTGGCCGCGGCAGGCCCTTCCCTGGACCGCATCGCCCCCCTGCTGCCGGAGCTTGCGGAACGGGCGCTTATTGTGGCGGTGGACACTTCCCAGCGGTTTCTCCTGGCCCATGGCGTGGCCCCGGACTTTACCGTGGTGGTGGACCCCCAGTACTGGAACGCCCGTCATCTGGACCGCGCCCCCGCCCCCAAAACCTGCCTTATCGCCGAATCCGCGGTCTACCCATCGGTGCTCCGGTGGAACCATCGGAACACCGATGGTTCCGTACCCTTTGCCCGGGCCTTCCTCTGCGCCTCCCTGTTCCCCCTGGGCCGCTTTATCGAGGACCGGCTTGACCCAAAGGGCAGCCTGGGCGCCGGGGGTTCCGTGGCCACCACCGCCTGGGACTTCGCCCGTACCCTTGGGGGCGGCGGCATCTGGATAGCCGGCCTGGACCTATCCTTCCCAAACCTGAAAACCCATTTCAGGGGTGCCCTCTTTGAAACCCGCTCCCTCGCGGAATCCCTCCGTTTCAAGCCCGCCGAAACCTGGTCCGTCCATGCCCTCCGGGACGGCCATCCCTTCCGTGCCCCCTCGGCGAGGGGCGGCGAGGTCCTCACGGACAAACGCCTATCCCTTTACTCATCCTGGTTTGAAAACCAGTTCCGCCGCTACCCTGCGGTCAAAAACCACAGTCTTTCCCCGGACGGGCTAGCCATCCCCGGTTTTCCGGTCAGCCCCGTGGAGGAACTCCTCGCCCTCCCTCCCCGCCGCGCGGAAATAAACCAGCTCCTGGATGATGTGTTTGCCCGGATCGATGGGGATTTCAACTCCCCCACAGAACGGGAAGCCCGTTCGGCCCGGTACAAAACCGCCTATACCGGCCTATTACGGGGCCTGGAGGGGCTAAAAAAATTGGCATCCGAATCGGCGGATCTGGCCTCCGGCCCCGCAGAAAACCACGAGCGCCTTCTGAAGCGGCTGGGTGATGTGAACCGCCTCATCCTGGAAAGCGAGGTAAAAGACGTAGCGGGCTTCCTCTTCCCCCCCCTGGCTGAACTGGAAACAACCCTAAGGACCCCCGAATCGGACCCCTACGGACGATACCTGGAGCTATCCGCAAAGCTCTACCGCTCGCTGGCGGAAACCACCCAATACCACCTGGACATCCTCACCCGCTAAGCCCGGTAATACAAAGTATAAAGATTCAAAAAAATAAAGCCGATACATAATATGCAGGGTTAAACCTCAATTTAAAGACGGTGCGCAGCAGGCTTTACGCCTGGACGTCCAGGCGCATCGTCTTTTTTTATTTTTAAACAGCCGGTTCGTTATACCTTTAATTATTATACTTGATATTATTATAATTTGAAGTATAATAATTAAAGGTATAATAATATGGAATATCCAATTACATTCATAGACCGGGAAGAGGAACTTCAGGCTCTTGACTGGGAATATAGGCGGCCGGCGGCATCCTTTGTGGTCCTCTATGGACGCCGGCGTATTGGGAAGACCGCCCTTATCCGGGAATTCCTCAAGGACAAGGAGGCGGTCTATTTCCTTGCCACCGAAGAGAGCGAGGACCAAAACCGGGACATGCTTAAAAATCTGATCGCCGGATTTACCGGGAATCCCCTGCTTGAAGGGGCATCCGTAAAGGATTGGACCCTGATCTTTAAAGCCTTGGCAGACTTTGAAAGGCCGGCAAAAAAGATCCTGGTCATTGATGAATTCCAATACCTGGGAAAGATCAATCCCGCCTTTCCCTCCATAATGCAGAAAATATGGGACACCCTCCTGCTGAACCGGGATATCATGGTCATCCTCTGCGGTTCCCTAATATCCATGATGGAAAGCCAAACCCTCGCCTACACCAGCCCCCTCTACGGCAGGCGGACCGCCCAGATCAAACTCCGGCAAATCCCCTTCTGGTACTACGGCCAATTTTTCCAAGGGAAGAGCCGGGAAGAATTAGTGAAACTCTATGCCCTTACCGGGGGGGTTCCGCGGTATATCGAATTATTCCGGAGCCCGGGGGACATATTCGGCGCTATCAGAAAGAATATTCTTTCCCGGACCAGTTTCCTCTACGATGAGCCGAATTTTCTGCTTCTCCGGGAACTGGGGCAGGTAGGAACTTATTTTTCCATCATTAAAACTATTGCCGCGGGGAATCACAAGATGGGGGATATCGCTGCAAATCTGGGAGTAAAGCAGACCGGGCTTACCAAGTATCTCACCACCCTTATAAACCTGGATATACTGGAGCGGGAGGTACCGGTTACTGAAACCCAGCCGGAAAAGAGCAAGCGGGGTCTTTACCGTATCAAGGACAATTTTATTCTTTTTTGGTTCAAGTTCGTATACCCCGCTCTGAGCTACCTCGAATCCGGGAATGAAGCCCCGGTGATGGACCGGATCCGCGCCAATTTTATTGACGGCCATGTGAGCTATGTCTACGAAGCAATTTGCCGGGAAGAATTTTTCTACCGCAACGCTCCGCCATTCAGGTACAATAAACTTGGGCGCTGGTGGAACAAAAATCATGAAATAGATATGGTCGCCCTGAACACCGAAGGACAGGATATCCTCTTCGGGGAATGTAAATTCCGTAAATCTAAAACCGGGATCAACGTATTCTTTGAGCTCCTGGAAAAAGCCCGGAAGGTGGATTGGAAACAGGGTGAACGGCGGGAACAGTATGCCCTATTTTCCATAAGCGGATTTACGGAAGAACTAATCGCCTTAGCAAAGACCCGGGAAGATCTCCTCCTATACCAATAAGACCGGGTATACTATAATCAAGTAAAGTGATGGAATACGAAGTCAAAGACCTGGCGCCGGAAAGTTTTTTCTCCCAGACCGTATACCTGCCGGATCAGCGGTTTGTCATTGCCGCGCCGGAGATGGCTATTACCGCCGCCATGAAAAGCACCCTTCAGGAATGGGGATTCCAAACTGTTCTGAGTGAAGGAGAACCCAGGGAAGACTACTCCCCGGAAGAAATCCCCGCCGGAGGCTCGGCGCCCATAGCTCCCAAGGAAAGCGTCGATGCCGAACACTTAAAGAAGGCCGAAGCTTTGTATATGAATTTTCAGCATTATGTGGAATCCCTTTTTGCCCAGATGTCTCTGAATAATCCCCCGCAGCTTAATGAAATGGCAGAAAAAATTAAGTATCTCTGCGATGCCATCAGGGCGGATCGCCGGTACCTTCTGCGGGTGCTGAGAAACGCCGGCCCCGAGACGGAGCAAAACTATCTGACATCCCATACGGTTAAGTCCACCATCCTGGCCATCATCATCGGTTCCTACCTGAAACTTACCAGCCACCGGCTCATCGAGATGGGGGTGGCGGCGATGCTCCACGAAGCGGGGATGCTCAGGCTCCAATCCAGGGTCTACATGAACAAGGACGCCCTGAGCCGGGATGAGCAAAAGGCGATCCTCTCCCACCCGATACTGGGATTCAATATGCTCAAATCGTTTAGCCTGCCCCTTTCGGTGACCATTCCCGCCCTGGAACACCACGAACGGGAAAACGGCGAGGGATATCCCCGGCGGCTCACGGGTGATAAGATCAGCCTCTACTCTAAGATCATCGCCGTGGCCTGTACCTACGAAGCGCTGACCAATAATCGGCCTTATAAAGAGGCTAAGGACGGTTTTGCGGGAATGCTGGACCTCCTGAAAAACGAGGGTAAACAGTACGACGATACGGTTATCCGGGCCTTGGTTTTTTCCCTTTCCATCTACCCTATCGGGCTCTATGTACTCCTTTCCAACGGTAAGAAAGGCCAGGTGGTGGATGTGAATCCGGAAAATCCCCGGTATCCCATGGTTCAGCTTCTGGGAGTTCTAACCCCGGACGGGAAAACTAAAATCCTGGAAACTTCCCAGGGCGGCATCCATATCGTCCGTCCTCTGGTCAGGGATGAACTGGGATGATGTTTTTTATTATTCTCCTGCTTCTTATCATAAGCGGCGTTTTTACCCTGGCAGAGCGCTCCCTCATTTCGTCCCGGAAAGCCCGGCTGCGATCTAAGGCTGAGGGGGGGAATGAAAAATACCGGCTGGCCCTTGAGGCGGCGGAGAATCCCGAATCACTGCTTTCCGCCCTCCGGATCGGAATCATCCTGGCAGATATTTTTGCGGGCGCCCTGGGCGGAATCCCGGCGGCGGGGATATTTGAAAAGTTTTTCCCCATGCATACCGGGTTCGTTATCCCCGCCCTGGCTGCGGCTTTACTATTTACCATCCTGTTAGTTTTACTGCAAAGTTCTTTGGCAAGACCCATCGCCCGGGGTAAGCCTGAAATTATCCTTGTCCATACCCTCCCGCTTATCCGCTTTCTCAAGGTTTTTTTTACCCCCCTAATCTTTATTAGCTCCATCCTGAGAATTGATCCTGTGGCGGATCAGGGAATGACCGAAGATGAACTACGGATAGCCCTCCAGGACGGGGAAAAGTCCGGTATTGTGGAAAGCGAAGAACGGACCATGGTGGAGGGGGTCTTCTATCTGGGAGATCGTCCCGTGGGGACTTTTATGACCCACCGCTCGGAGATCCAATGGCTGGACATCAATGCGGACGCAGAAAAGGTACGGGCCATGGCGGTGGAATACCGGCAGCAGCAATTCTTCCCCGTAGCATCCGGCGCCATTGATGAGATTGTCGGGGTAGTCTCGGTCCAGGACATACTTCTGGCCTTTCTGGAAAACACCTGGCCGGGCTTGAAATCCCTCATGGCCCCCCCCCATTTTGTCCCGGAAACCATGTCCTCCATCAGGGCCTTTGAAGCCTTCAAGCGCGGTGAATCCAATGTCCTCTTTGTGATCGATGAATACGGCGGTTTTGCCGGGGTACTTTCGGTACGCAACCTTATCGAAGAAATTGTGGGTGAACTTTCCGCTTCCGCCTCTGCGGATGACGATATCCTGGCCCAGGGTGACGGCGCCTATCTGGTCAGCGGCAGCGTCAACATTGATGATATCGCAGAAATACTACCCATCGCAGGGTTCCCGGCGGCGCCGCAGGAATACCATACCCTGGCGGGTTTTATCCTGGAACTGGCCGGGGAGATTCCCCGTACCGGAGCGGTCTTTGACTGGAACGGGTATCGGTTCAAGGTGGTGGGCATGGATGGGAACCGGATAGACAAGGTCTTGATAGAACCGATAGGGTAAACGGGGTTTAAATACCTGTTGTAAAAACGCCGGTGGGGGCGGGGAATCCCCACTGCGGGATGCCTGTAGAGTCTGCCTACGGAGCCCCTGCGGGTCTCCTCCGGCAGGGAATTCCAGAATATCCCGCAGCGTGGCTTCCCCGCCCCCACCGGCGCCTGTTCGCAGGGGTTTAACTTCGTTTACCCTAACTTCGCCTTACGAAATGATTACGCGGGAGAGCTGCACGCCTCCCATGTCATAGAGACCCGGTCTGTTTGCTGCCTGCTGTCCTCCGGGGCTAATGCTGCTTAAGCCTGTCCGGTGGCGGTATTCTGCAAGATAACGCCGCCGGTGTCGGCTTTGGTGAAAAGACCGGCGCTGTTTACGGATACCCCGCCGCCCCGGGATGCGGTATTGTTGCCTATTCTCCCGCCGTTCATGGAAAAAGACCCATTGGAACTGTTCTATGGGGGCCGCAGTTCAGTTCTAAAGCCCCCCCTATGCCCTCCCCCCCCAAGCGGGTTCTTCTTCTTTGTGGTTATTAATTCTTTTCCACAAATTCTATCAAGATATCCGCCATAAAAGCGATGTTTTTTTCATCGCTTCCGCTGCCGTCAATTATGAGGGAAAGGTGCCTTACAAGCCCATAATTCCAGTAGCCTGCATCCACCCAGTCATGCCGTTCGCCGGATATGCTGCCGGAAAGTTTTTGTGTTGGCAGAGTCCTCAGCTCTATAACTTTATACCCCGATAAATCTTCCGTATACGTCCCGGTAAGTTGGAGCACTGTCCAATCACCTCCCCCTTCTTTTACCGTGTAGATATATTTTATCTCCGCATTACGGTATATTCCGTCAGTTCCTTGATTTATTAACTGCACGCTTGTTACTTCAAACTCCCAGTTGGTGTATTTGTTATTCTTTGTATCAACATTGCCATCACCGCCGGTCTTTGAAGCAGTTCCCTTTTGTACATCGGTGCTTTTGAATAGCGAATTTTCTTTGGTATCAGGCGGCGGCGGATCCGGCGGTTCAAGCCCGGTTACTACTTCATCGTCCGGTTCAATAGAAGCAAAATCGATAACAGGGATAAACAATAAATCGCCTTCGCCTGTTTTACCGAAACTTCCCAGATCACTGGAGTCAAAATCAATTCCCCAGGCAAGCGAGGATTCACGCGCCCGGTAACTAATATCCGTTTCAAGAACAGTACGGGTAGCTGCATCGACTTGAAATAAACAATAGACATCGGTAATTCCGAATAATGCGTATCGGTATTTTCCCGGTGCTTCTCCATGGTCTCCAATGGTGGCGCTTATGCTTTCGCTTTCTCCCGCCATTTTTGTTTCCACTGTTTCATAGGTATTTGAAGTCGAGACGGCATTTGCATCCTCAACGGATCCCGTGGCGGTAATTTTTCCGGTTACTTTAGCTTTTGCAAAAAGTACACCCGCCTCGGCTTCCACCCCGGCCTCAATGGCAACACTCGCACTGCCTGTCACCGTATGCTCTTTGGCCGTTGTCATGGAGCTGGTTATGGATTCTTCAGTCGCCGAGCTTTTTTCATACGTAATGGTTATGGGCGTCTTTTCATCGTAATAGTACGCCGTTTTGTAGGCAATAGGCACACTCGTAACATACCCCAAATAATAAAGGTAATAATAGACTGTCCCAGCTTGGTTGTGGCCGGAACTTACCAGTACGTACGGCTCTGAGGCGCTGCGGCTAGCCTTTTCAAATGGTACAATTGCATACCGTTTGCCGCTGATATTTGGCGCGTTATTACCGCCGGCAAAGTTTTCACAGCCCGCCAGAATAAAGCCCAATACCATAATCAGGGCAACGGATACTAATTCCGTCAGCATGTTCTGTTTTTTCATTTCCATTTTTCCTTACACTGTTCTTTATTTATAATTATGTTTTCCGTTTTGTGAAAACGCCAAGCTTATCTATCTGTTTTTTGGATTTTTTCATTACCATAGCGGCCTGGACGTAACTCATTTCCTCAAAGAAAAGCAGATACAGCGCTTCCCCATATTCCGACTTTAGCTTTTTTATTGCGCCCTGAAGTTGGTTTTTGCGTTCTTCCTCACTCCGTTAAGCGAAACAAAGGCCCCTATGGACCCCTTAAGCGGCTCGGGAACGCACTCACACTACCGTTATCGGGGGTGACAGTGGAACAAATATCAGGGGGACCCTCTGGGGGTTCCTGATATTTGTTCCAGCTGGCAGGACCCCATACACAGTTTTAGTGCGTTCCCGGTAACCACCTATTCGGGGTCCATAGGGGGAGGCGCCTGCACCTTTCCTGCGTATAACTCTTTTGGATACACGATAATACCCAGTTTCTTCTCCAGCTTGACCAGGTTCCGCATTTCACCTTCGTCTCCAAAGGTAGCCATGATGCCCTGTTTCCCCGCACGGGCAGTACGGCCGGCGCGGTGGATATAGGCGTCGGGATCCTGCAGGGTGTCCAGGGCGATAATGTGGGTTACATCCGGGATATCAAGGCCCCGGGCGGCAAGATCGCTGGCAACCAGCACTGAGGAACGGCCCCGGCGGAAATCGTCCATGGCTTGTTTGCGCATCTTTTTGTCCATATCTCCGTACAGGCCCAGAGCGGGAATGCCATGGTACTGCAGTTTGGAAACGATGTTCCCCACCTGGGCGCTCCGGGCGGTAAAAACCAGGGCCTTCTTGGGACGGAGGGCCGCTAAAAAAGAACGGAGAAGCCCTATCTTGTCCCGTTCCTCGCAGTAAAACGCCCAGTGTTCTATCTTATCCCGGAGTATCTCGTTTGCCCGGGTCTCTTCAACAGAAACGCCCTCTCCCATGATGGGGAGAAGCCGCTCCCGGCACTTGTCCGGCAGGGTGGCGGAACAGGCGACGGTCTGGGGACTCCCCCGTATCAGGGAGACCAGTTCCCGGGTTTCATCGTAAAGTTCATCCGCCGTAAGCCGGTCCGCCTCGTCGAGAACCAGGAAGCCCAGGTTTCCCAAACGCAGCTTTCCCATTTTCGCCAGCTGCAAAACCCGTCCGGGATTCCCAACCAGCGCCCGGGGCTTGTCCTTCTTCAGGGTATCTATCTGCCGGCTTAAAGCGGTGGCCCCGATAAGGAGGCTGATCTTAAAAGAGCCTGCACCGGAAAGCAGAAACTCCGCCTCCTGTTTAATCTGGGCGCATAGCTCGTACGTGGGGGCCAGGATCAGTACGCCAGCGTCGGACTCCGCGTTTTCCATCAGTTTCTGAAACAGAGGAATTAGGTACGCAAAGGTCTTCCCGGTTCCGGTGGGGGAACGGAACAGCACCCGCTCTCCCCGAATTAAGCGGGGGATTACCCGGCGCTGTATTTCCACGGGTTCAAAAATACTCCGTTCCTTTAACCGGCCCATAAAAAAAGGGCTCACCCCGAGCCCCGCAAACCCGCTGTCTTCACTATTCATGGTTTACTCACTTCTTTCTATATTCCTCATACAAGGCTATCATGGAATCAATGAACCGCCCCACAGAATAACTGCGGGATATTTCTTCGGAACGCCTGCCCATACGGGCCTGGGCAGCGGGATCAGAGAGAACTTCCACCGCCTTTTCCCAGAGGAACTTATCATCCCCGATGGCCCAGCCATTATCACCGTTTATAACCATATCATCAATACTGATATCCGCAGCGGCCACCACCGGGAGACCGGAGGCCATGGCTTCAATAAAGGTGATGGGATGTACCTCGCTGTGGGAGGCGCTCATGAACAGATCCGCTGCGGCGTAGATCAGTTTTATCTCATCAGGCCAGTGGAGATAGCCGGTAAAGATCAGTCCCCGGCTGATCCCCAGTTCATTGCCCTGGGCTTCCAGTTCCCGGTGATCCGGACCGTCCCCCACCAGGACCAGTTTAGCCTTAGGACGACGGGCCAGGATCTCCTTGAAATTTTCCAGCAGAATAAAGACATTCTTTTCAATCCCAAGGCGGCCCACAAAAACTATCATCTCATCATCCGGGGCAATGTTGAACCGCTTGCGCAGATCCGCTGCGCCCTGGTCTACCAGGGCGGACCGTTCCCAAAACTGGCTTAACTCTATGCCGTTTGGCACGACCCGCACCGGCCGGTGGTATTTAATCTTCTCCAGATAGTTCTTTATCTTATTCGAGGGCGCCACGATACAACGCTGGCTCCGGAGTATATGCCGGAGATAGGCGGAAAGGTTCTTCTTAAAAAACAGCTCCACCAACAGGGGGGCATAATAAATATAGTCCGGATAGTAGGTGTGGAGGGTGTGAATCGAAGGGATACCCAGCCTCCGGCTTACCCGGCGGGAAGCCAGGTAAAGGCTGAATTCAGAATGGGTATGGATGATATCCAAATTCAGGGGCTTGGCAATATCGATGACCTGCTGTTCAATAAAAACCCCCACCCGGTGCTGGGGTTCGTTGGGAAACTGGAAGGAGGCGATGCGGAAAACCCCCTCCTCCGGCACGGCATTGGGATGTTGAACCGTAAATACATAGACCCGGTGGCCCCGGCGTTCCATTTCTGTCTTCAGAGCCCGCACCACCGTAACAACCCCGTTTACCTGGGGGGTATAGGTATCGCTGAAGATGCCAATATTCATAATCAGATACTCCTTCCAATTTTTATACAGTATAGTGTAGAATCCCTTAGAATTCAATTAAGGAGCTGCGTCAATGATTGGTATCATTTTTCTGGTGGTGTTCCTTCTGTTAATGACCGGAATCGGCATCTGGGGTATGCGGAAAACCAAGACCCTGGGGGATTTCTTTTTAGGCGGACGTACCCTGGGCCCCTGGGTCTCTGCGGTAGCCTACGGTACCTCCTATTTTTCGGCGGTTATTTTTATCGGCTTTGCCGGGACCCAGGGATGGCAGTTCGGCCTGAATGCCCTGTGGATAGCCCTGGGGAACGCCGTCATCGGCGCGGGGGCGGCCTGGCTCGTCCTGGCGCGGCGTACCCGGCGTATCACCCAAAACCTGGACGCCATGACCATGCCCGAATACCTCCAGGAACGCTACGGGGCTAAACACCTCAAGCCCGTGGCGGCTTCGATAATCTTCTTCTTCCTATTGCCCTATTCGGCCTCGGTATTTAAGGGCCTGGGACACCTTTTTGAGAAGGTCTTCGGCATACCCTACGATATAGCCCTGCTCGTCATGATCGCCTTTACGGGGATCTACCTGATCCTGGGGGGCTATTTCGCCATCGCCATCACGGACTTTATCCAGGGTATCATCATGTTCGCCGGGGCGGCGGTGATGGTCCTGGTCCTCTCGGGCCAGGGGGGCGGCTACTTCGAGATGATACGCAAGGTGGCGGAAAACTACGCCGTCCATGTGCCCCCGGCAAACCAGCCATCGACGCTTACGGTGATCTCCCTGGTGTTTATGACGAGCTTTGGTACCTGGGGGCTCCCCCAGATGACCCAGAAATTCTACGCCATTAAGAACGAGGCGGTGATCCCCAAGGCGGCCATCGTTACCACGGTCTTCGCCCTGATGATAGGCTTTGCCGCCTATTCTACCGGCGTCTTTGCCCATGTATTTTTCGACCTGACCACGGTGCCCAGAACCGCCGCCGGGGGCATCAACTACGATCTCATTGTCCCCACCCTGCTCACCAACCATTTGCCGGAACTGCTCCTGGCGCTGATCATGCTCCTGGTGCTTTCCGCATCCATGTCCACCCTGTCATCCCTGGTGCTGGTCTCCTCCTCCTCGGTGGCCATCGACCTCTACCCCTCCCGGAGTAATATTAAAACCGGCAAGGACAATTCGGTAGCCATGATGCGTTTCCTTTCGGGGGTCTTTATCATCATTTCTTACTTTATCTCCCGGTTTCAAATCAGCATCATTGTGTACCTCATGTCCCTAAGCTGGGGCGCAGTTTCCGGGTCCTTCGCTGCCCCCTACATACTCAGCCTCTATTCCAAAAAGGTTACCAAGGCCGGAGCCTATGCGGGGCTCCTTACGGGGCTGGGGGTAGAAATCGTCCTGTTCTTTATCCTGGGCGCGTCCCGGTCCCCCCTGACGGCGTCAATTGCCATTGTGGTACCCTTCATCGTGGTGCCCGTGGTGTCCCTGTTCACCACGCCGCCGGACAAGGAGCTGCTGGACAAGGCTTTCGAGGGGGTGAGGCGGAGGAACGCTTAATTTTTGACGGATTGGAAACGGTCACTCACATAAAGGGATTTACCACCCGGACTCCCCGGATGATTTGCCCGTGGTTCATGTCTTCGGAAAGGACGCTCCCGCAGTTAGCGGAGGCAGCGGCGGCGATGATGAGTCCGTCCCAGAAAGAAATTTTGGAAAGGATGCTGATATCAATACCCTGCTGAATAATATCAAAATCAACCTGGACGATTTCCATTTTTTTATAATTATTGAGGATATTCTTAACATACAGCTTTTCCATTTTTAATTTCGTTGTGGTAATATTGTAGACTTCCTGTAAGACCTGGGTTGAAATAACCGGTGCATCCTTTTCCTCAATATCATTTAAAGTTTCCCGTACTATTTTCTGTTTTTCCTTACTATTTTTATCCAGAGAATAAACCAGAATATTGGAATCAATAAAGACTTTATTCACGGCCAAAACTGCGCTCGTGTATTTCTTCCCGAGTCCATGTACGCCCCTCGGAATTACCGTGGGCTTCATCGGCGATACGGAATGTTTCCTCAAACATACCTCCCGAAGCGGGTTTTACCGTTTTTTTAAGTATATCCCGAACCAGGGCGTTAAAGGACATGTTGCGCCGCTTGGCGTATTCCCGGCCCTGTTCCAGGGTTTCTTCATCAATAGCCAGGGTGATGTTTTTCATGGTTTCCAACCTCTATTACACATAATACGTGTATTCGGCAATTTGTCAAGTTTCGTCGAATAGGGTCTCCCCGTTTATAACGGTGCGCAGGATCCGTATCGTATGTATGTCCTCCCCGGGGACGGTCATTATATCCGAGTCCAACAGTACCAGATCCGCCCGTTTTCCCGGCTCTATACTGCCCCGATCTTTTTCTGCAAACTGAGCGTAGGCACCCCAGATGGTATAGGAACGGATGGCGTCTGCCCGGGACAGGGCATTTTCCGGGTAAAAACCGCCCGCCGGCTGACTTTCCGTATTGGTCCGGGTAACGCCGGCATGTATTCCCTCCAGGGGAACCGGAGCATCCACCGGTGCGTCGGACCCTCCCAGGATTTTTCCCAGGGTGCGCTGTACCAAACCCAGGGCGTCGGTTTTTTCTAGCCGTTCCGTACCGAGTCTGCGCAGGTACATCTTGGCGGCGTTCACCATTTGGACGGCCTGTATGGCAGCCAGTATCCCCAGATCCCTGGTCCGTTCAAGGATATTGCCGGTGGTAACCCCGAAGTGTTCTATTCTATACCGGTGATCCTCCTGGGGAATTTCCGACAGAACCCTTTCATACACATTCAGGGTCTGGGAAATGGCCGCATCCCCAATAGCATGGGTTAAAACCTGCATTTTTTGCAGGGCCGCCTTTTTTACCATGGAATAAAAAGTATCATCCTGGTACATCAGGATACCCCGGTACCCCGGCCGGTCGCTATAATCTTCATACAGGGCGGCAGTCTGGGCGCCCAGGGACCCGTCGGCAAAAAGTTTCACCGCCCGTACCGTATAACGCCCATCGAAAAGGCCGATTTCCGGGCATTGTTCAAAGTAGGCAGTTGCGGCGGGATCAGCGTTTGGCTGGAAAAGATTATTCAGGGCGCCTGAAAAACGGAGTTTATACTCCCCGGAAGCGTAGAGTTCCTTGAGATCCCGGATCAACTCTATGGAGGTCCCCGCATCCTGTACGCCGGTAATGCCGTTCCGGATTAACTGGTCCTGGGCTTTTAACAGGGCCCGCTTCCGGTAATCCCGTTCTGTTATTTTCAATCCGACATACTGAATTATCCGGGCCGCCCCATCGGAGGCGCAGCCCTGCAAATGACCGTCGGGGGTGCGTATAAATTGCCCATCCGGGGGATCCGGGGTGTGGTCGGTGACCCCCGCCGCTTCAAAGGCCCGGGAATTGCACCAGCTGATATGTCCATCCATTCGGGGCAGCATCACCGGGTTATCCGGGGCAGCCGCATCCAGTTCCTCCCGGGTAGGAAAGGATGGATCCGCCCATTTATCATCGTTCCACCCCATGGCGCCCAGGATCCACTCCCCGGGTTTGGCATTTTTTGCCACTTCCCGGACCCTGTCCAATATTTCCGCCCGGGGAAGGTCCCGAATCCGGAGCTTCCCGAGCCCCTCCGCATATGCTTGCAGGTGCAGATGGCTGTCGATAAAGCCGGGAAGCGCCGTTTTGCCGGCCAAATCCTCGGTTTTTGTTTCTTTACCAATATAAGCGCGGGCCCCCTGATCGGTCCCCGCATATACAATACGCCCGTCCTTCCATGCCAGGGCGGATACCTTGGAAAAAGCGTTATCCACGGTATAAATAACACCGTTAAGCCATACTTGATCCGCCGGACCTTCTATAGCTGTCAAAATATACCTCCGTATCCTATAATTCATAGCACTTTTATAGGAATAATGATATAATAAAACCTTCCCTCGGCGGCTGTCAAGACTTTGTATTCTTGACACTTTTATTAAAATGCGATATTTTATTAATCATAACGAAATAGTATGATATAAAATAAAAATGGCTTCGTTTTAAGCCATCATTTATAAAGGAGCGTATCATGAAAAAGTATCTTACCTTGTTCACCCTGCTGATCTGCGGCATAGCATCCACCCTTAGCGCTGGTGGAAAAAAAGAGTCCGGTCCCAAGGACACCGTTGTTTTCGGTGTGAATGTGGCCGCCCAGGGCGTTTTCCACCCCACGGTCAACACCTCAAACGGGGACCGTGAAGTGGCGCTTCTGGTGTTTAACCGCCTGATAAAATTAGGCCCCGATGGCACTTGGGTACCCGAGCTTGCGGAAAGCTTCACCCTTAGTCCGGATGCCACAAGTGTAACCTTCAAACTCCGGCAGGACATAAAGTGGTCCGACGGACAGCCCTTCACCGCCGAAGACGCCGCCTTTACCTACGAGACCCTGGCCCACGGCAAATTTGTCCGGGGCAACGATGTGTTCGCCCAAAAGCTCCTGGGCTTTGAGGAGTACAACACCGGCAAGACCGCCCATGTTGCGGGTGTCAAAGTTATTGATCCCTACACGGTGAGCTTTACCTTCTCCGGCCCTTACCGGGATGCGTTGGTCAAATTTACCGACCAGGCGGTTTTTGCAAAACATATTTGGGAAAAAGTACCCGTAGAGGGCTGGCTTGACGCCACGGAGCTTCTGCGGAATCCGGTTGGTACCGGCCCCTATACGGTCGCCCAATTTGTGCCCGATCAATACATCAGGCTCACCGCAAAGGAAGACTACTTCAAGGGCGCGCCCAAAATAAAAACATTTATTTTAAAAGTCTCCAATCCTGATACACGGCAGACGGAAGTCCTTAACGGCGATCTGGATGTGGCGCGTATCGCTTCCTGGAAAGACCGGGACCTCAAGCCCTATACCGATGCGGGCTTCAATTTTGCGGAGATCAAGGCCATCATGGCCTATTACCTTGTGTTCAATACCACCGAAAAAAATCTCGCCGACCCCCTGGTGCGGCATGCAATTTTTACGGCCCTTGACCGGCCCGCCATCATCAACCTGATTGAAAATGGCCATGCCATCGTATCGGAAAGCCTGTTTGATCCCAACCAGCCGGTCTACCCCAAGGATATAGCAAAATACACCTACGATGTGAACAAGGCAAAGGATCTGCTCCGCCAGGCCGGATGGGTCGATACAAACAGCGACGGTATTGTTGACAAGAACGGACAGAACCTCAAGCTGACCCTGCGTTATGACAATGTGGATGATACCGTCCTTGCACAGGCGGTGCAGGCATATATAAAGGCTATTGGGATCGACCTCGAAATTATCGGTTCCGATTTTAACACCGTGCTTTCAGTCCTGCGCAGCACCACCGAGCCCTTTGATCTGGCGTTCATGGGCTCCTCCTCCAGACCGAATCCGGGCAGCCACGGCAGCGTCAGGTGGATGGCGCGCTATAACGATACTGAGGAGCTGCGGCTCTATGATTCAGCCAATGACGCCGGTACGGACGCGGAAGCTGCTGCAACGTGGGGCGCCTGGGCAAAGTATATCCACGAAAAACTTCCCATCGGCATAATTTATATTAAGTCCACCGGCTATGCGGTGAATCCCCGCTTGGTCGGTTACGAACCCTACGGAATCGAATGGTTCCCCAATGTAGAAACCTGGTACTTTAAGTAAATGGTTCGATATATTAGCCAGAGGCTCTTGCAGTCTCTGGTTATTCTTTTTGGGGTTTCCGTAACGGTGTTTGCCCTGATAAACTACATTCCGGGGAACCCCTACCTGAGCATGTTTCCGCCGGAAGTATCCGGGGACCAAATTGAAGCGATGCTCCGGCGGGTTGGTTACTACGACAGCCTTCCTATCAAATATATAAAATGGATCTCCCGTATTTTGCAAGGCGACTTTGGATATTCGATTTTCTACCATGAAGGAGTGATGGGGATAATTGCATCCCGCCTTGGCAACACCATACTCCTTGCGGTTTCCTCCCTTGCAATCAGCATAGTCCTGGGCGTATCGGTGGGTATTTTTACCGCCCAAAGGCGGGGCAGTCTGGCGGACAACAGTGTTTCTGTTTTAACCTTTGTGATCCTGTCCCTGCCTTCGTTTTTTTTTAGTATGCTCCTGTTAAAAGTTCTTGGCGCCGACCTTCGGCTCCTGCCGATTTCCGGCAAGGTTACGGTTTATGCGGACTACCACGGTATTGCCCATGCCCTTGATGTTGCCCGGCACATGGTTATGCCGAGTATTGTTCTTGGGCTTGGCTATGCGTCTTCAATGCTGCGCTACACCAGATCCAGTGTTACCGGGATTTTGACCGCAGACTATATACGTTCCGCACGGGCCCACGGCCTGCATGAAAGGACCGTTATTTTTAAACATACCCTGAAAAATGTTTCAATCCCCATAGTAACGGTACTGAGCCTGCAAATCCCCGATATGCTTTCAGGCGCCCTGTTGACCGAAACCGTGTTCATGTGGCCCGGCATAGGGCGGCTCAGCTTTGAGGCGGTACGCCACCGGGATTATCCGCTTATCATGGGCATACTCCTCGTAATGGCGGTGATCACCCTCTGCGCAAATTTCATTGCCGATGTTGCATACGCCCTTATTGACCCCCGTATAACCCTGGTGAAAGATCGTGTTTAAAATAATAAAAGAAAACCCCCTAATAAAAACCGGCGCCATAACACTATTAGTACTCCTGGCGTTTTCCCTTGTGGGCCCTTTTTTTTCGCCCCTTGGGCGTGACCAGATCAACCTTGAGGAAGTACAAATGCCCCCGGGGAACGGCCACATTCTTGGTACCGATGAGCTGGGGCGGGACATTTTTGTACGCCTGGCCTACGGCGGCAGGGTTTCCCTTTCGGTGGGCATAATAGCGATGTCAATTCAACTGGTAATAGGGGTGACCCTAGGATCCATTGCGGGATTTTATGGCGGAATTTGGGACAGCGTCATTATGCGTATCACCGATATTATAATGTGTTTTCCGTTTTTTGTAATATCCCTTTCGGTGGCGGCGCTGACCGGCCCAAGCTTTACAAATGTTATTCTGATAATAGCATTATTGGGCTGGCCTTCCATGGCCCGTATTGTCCGCAGCAACATACTTTCACTCAAAAATATGGAATTTACCGAAGCTGCCAGGGCATTGGGGCTTTCCCGCATGGAAATAATTATGGGACACCTCCTTCCCAATTCAACGGGGGTCATTATCGTCTATGGCGCCTTAAACGTTGCCTATGCCATTCTGATTGAAGCGTCCTTAAGTTTTCTCGGCCTTGGAATTGCCCAACCGGAACCAAGCTGGGGTTCCATGCTTTCACAGGCCCAAAGCATGACCATCCTGCAGCAATGCTGGTGGATGTGGATACCCCCGGGATTTTTGGTTTTGAGCGTGGTATTGGCAATCAACTTCATCGGCGAAGGACTGTCGGATTATTTCAACAAAGAAAACCGGGATATCCAGGAATAACATGAATAAATTGATTGAAATCAAAAATCTTTTTGTCGAATCGGAAGGTTCCACCCATAAAAAAAATAAAACATCCCTTCCATTGCTCCACGATATTGGCCTGTCGATTGAAAGCGGACAGGTGCTGGGTTTGGTTGGGGAGTCGGGCTGCGGAAAAACTATGACAGCCCTGTCCATCTTGGGACTATTGCCGAAAAATATAAAAATTACCCGGGGGGAAATCAATTTTTATCCCCGGGATAGCCATGATGAAAAAGCCCTGGATCTGACGGCGCTTTCAAAAAAAGAAATGCGTAATTTAAGGGGCAATCATATTACGATGATTTTTCAGGAACCCATGACTTCCTTGAATCCCCTGATGTCCGTGGGGGAACAGATGAAAGAAATCTTGAACGAAAATACCGGGCTTAAGGGCAGGGAGAACCACGAAAAATGCGTACAATTACTGCAATCGGTGAACATTCCCGAACCGGGAAAGGTCTATCACTACAATCCCTGGCGGCTTTCCGGCGGCATGAGGCAGCGGGTTATGATTGCCATGGCCCTTTCCTGCCGGCCGGAGCTGATAATTGCGGACGAACCCACCACCGCCCTTGACGTAACAACCCAGGCGCAGATTCTGGACCTGTTCAATGAGTTAAAAGCAAAATCCGCATCGTCCTTTCTGTTCGTAACCCACGACCTGGGGGTAATTGCCGAAATCGCCGACCGTACGGCGGTAATTTATGCAGGCGCCGTGGTGGAAGAATGCAGCGTGTCCGAACTTTTTTCTATGCCCCTGCATCCCTACACCTACGGCCTGATGCGGGCCCGCCAGGGACGAAGTATTCACAACAAGGAAGCGCTTTATACGATCCCCGGCGTAGTCCCCCGGGCCGGGGCAGTTACAACAGGCTGCGCCTTTGCCCCCCGTTGTGAGCGCGCTTCAAAACGATGCTCCGTAGAAATGCCTCCCCTGGAGGATGCGCAGAAAAGTTCCGCCCTTGCCGTTGACGGCCATAGGGTCCGCTGCTGGAGGTTCACCGAATGAGCGAACCCCTTTCACCATTGCTAAAAATAGAAAATCTGCAAAAGGATTTTTCCGCCGGTTCAACAATTTTCAGCCGGAACAGATCCCGCCTGACGGCCCTTGACAAGGTGTCCCTGGAAATACGCCGGGGCGAATGTTTCGGCCTGGTGGGAGAATCGGGCAGCGGGAAATCCACCCTTGCCCGGTGCATACTCAAGCTACTGACACCCACCGGGGGCTCCATTGTTTTTGATGGGAAAACCATCTTCGACAGCGGCAGCGATTTGCAATTATCCCACACGGAAATGCTCGGTCTGCGAAAGGAAATGCAGATCATCTTT
Source organism: Treponema primitia ZAS-1 (assembly GCF_000297095.1). Taxonomy (NCBI): domain Bacteria; kingdom Pseudomonadati; phylum Spirochaetota; class Spirochaetia; order Treponematales; family Treponemataceae; genus Treponema; species Treponema primitia. Next base: position 67,753 of record NZ_AEEA01000051.1, read on the forward strand.
CAAGATCCCTCCGCAAGCCTTGATCCGCGAATGTCGGCCCTGGAAATTGTTGCGGAGGGTATAAAAAAACACCGGGTCGTTGAACCGGGGGATATCGAAAAAACCGCAGGGGATTATCTTGAACTTTGCGGGATCAGCCGCAGCATGGGTAAACGCCGCCCCGGCGAATTTTCCGGCGGTCAAAAACAGCGCATCGGCATCGCCCGCTCCCTTGCATTGCAGCCCAGTTTTATCGCCGCCGATGAGCCCCTTTCCGCCCTTGACGTTTCGGTCCAATCCCAGATCCTGAATTTGCTTCGCGATTTACACCGTCAATTCAACTTAACGATCCTGTTTATTTCCCACGATCTGCAAACCGTTGAGTATTTCTGCGACAGAATCGGCGTGCTCTACCTGGGGGCCCTTGTAGAAACCGGCGCCGCCGAAGATATTACCGGCAATCCGCTCCACCCCTACACCCGTGCCCTTTTCTCGGCGGTTCCAAGCGGCGCCCCGGGTGACAAACGATCCCGCATTGAGTTACACGGCGAGATTCCCAGCCCCATAAACGCCCCCCGGGGCTGTAAGTTTCATACCCGCTGTACCCATGCGTCAGAGCGATGTCAAAACGAAGTTCCCGTTTTCGAAGATTCCGGTAACGGCCACCTGGTCGCCTGTCACCTCTGGCGGCAGCTCTGGGAAGCCCTGGCCGGGAAGAACGCCGCATCGGGGATTTAGCTGCCAGTTAACCCCTAAAATATATGGTGGATTTTCCTCTGAGGTCATGATAGAATGGGCCGAAGCAGGAGAGAAAATTGGAAGAACAAGCGCTTTTAGGGGATGAAGCGGCAGCCCTTGGGGCAATACACGCTGGGCTTTCAGCAGCCTACGGGTATCCCGGCACCCCGTCCACCGAAATAATGGAATACCTTATCGAAAACGCCAAGGGCAATGCCCATATACCGGATACGTTTCATGCCTCCTGGTGTGTGAACGAAAAAACTGCCCTGGAGGCTGCCCTGGGGGTCTCCTTCGCAGGCCGCCGGGCCATGGTGACCATGAAACATGTGGGGCTCAATGTGGCCTCGGACCCCTTTATGAACGGCGCCCTCCTGGGCATTAAGGGCGGCCTGGTAATCGCCGTGGCGGATGACCCGGGGATGCACAGTTCCCAAAACGAGCAGGATTCCCGGTTCTACGCTGCCTTCGCCATGATCCCCTGCCTGGAGCCCCGGAACCAGCAGGAAGCCTATACCATGACCAGGGAAGCCTTTGACCTTTCCGAAAAATTTCAGGTTCCGGTATTGCTGCGCATGACCACCAGGCTTTCCCATGCCCGGGCCCAAATTAAAACCGGGCCGAAGCGGGCGCAGAATCCCCTTTCCAAGGCCGGGGATAAAACCCAGTGGATGCTCCTCCCCGCCTATGCCCGGCGGAACTATGTCTCCCTTATCGAAAAACAGCCGGAGCTCCTGGCATGGTCCGCCGCCCACCCCTCCAACAAATTGGACCTGGATGGCCGGGACACGGGCCTGGCTGTGATCACCTCCGGCCTGGGGGGGAACTACTACGAAGAAAACCTGGAGGATTTTATCAAATCCCGATCCGGTACAATTCCTGCGCGGCTCCACATCGGGGTCTACCCCCTGCCGGAGGAATCCATACGCCGGCTCTGCGAAAAGGCGGAACGGCTTATCGTTATTGAGGAAGGCCAGCCGGTAATTGAAGAACGGCTCCGGGGTATACTTCCCCACCGTATTACTATCAATGGAAAACTTGACGGGACCATAAGCCGTACCGGGGAACTGGATCCGGATGTGGTGCGCCGGGGTCTGTCCCTCCCCCCCCGGCCGGGGGCGCTGAACAGCGGTGCTGTAATACTGCCGAAGCTGCCGGGACGTCCACCCCAGCTCTGTACCGGCTGCCCCCACGGGGACAGTTACGAGACCATCAAAAAGGCAGTTCAGGAACTGGACCCCGCCGAAGGACACCCAAATACGGCTATCAACGCCGATATAGGCTGTTACGCCCTGGGGGCCACCCCGCCCTACTCGGTGCCCGAATCCATAGTCTGTATGGGTGCATCGGTGGGCATGGCCCGGGGCGCGGCGGAGGCGGGCATCAAGTACGCCATCGGCGTCATCGGGGACTCCACCTTCCTCCATTCGGGGATCAGCTCCCTGATCGACGCGATTGCCGCGGACACCCCCATGACCCTTATCATCCTGGATAACTCCATCGTGGCCATGACCGGCTGCCAGCAGACCATGGTACGCTCAGACAAATTCCGTCCCCTCATCCTGGGCCTGGGCCTCAAGGGCGAACACCTGATTGAACTGGAAGCCAAGAAACAGTTCCTGGAAGAAAACGCAGCAAAGCTGAAAAAAGAAATTGAGTACCGGGGCCTTTCGGTGGTGATCTTCCAACGGGAATGCCTGGAAGCTTTCCGAAAACGGAAGAAGAACGAGAAATAACAATGAGGAATAGTAAAGGGACTGTGTTATGAAAAAAGACATCATTCTTGCGGGGGTCGGCGGACAGGGGGTGCTTTCCATTGCCGCCATTATTGCCCAGGCTGCGGTGAGCGCGGGGTTTTCGGTGCGCCAGTCTGAGGTGCATGGTATGGCCCAGCGGGGGGGCGCAGTACTGGCGCATCTGCGGATCTCGGATACGAACATTGCCTCGGATCTGGTACCCCAGGGCGGGGCTGACTTGGTACTGTCCATGGAACCTGTGGAAAGTCTCCGTTATGCGGCATGGCTTGCGCCGGATGGCGCCCTGGTCAGCGCGGCGGAACCCTTTGTTAATATTCCCGATTATCCTGATATCGCAGTAATTCTAAGGACCATCGCGCTCTTCCCCGTAAACCGTATCGTTGAAGCGGCGGAACTTGCCAAAGAAGCGGGGCTGTCCAGGGCGGTAAACATGGTCATGGTAGGGGCGGCCTCCCCCTTCCTCCCCCTAAAGCCGGAAACCATGGAAGCCACGATTAGCGCCATGTTTGCCAATAAGGACCCATCGGTAGCGGAGGCAAACAAAAAGGCCTTTAACCTGGGCCGGGCGGCCGCCGAATGAACTACCAATACTGGCACCGCAAAATTGAGATCATGCCCCGGACGGAACTAGAGGTCTTCCAGCTTGAACGGCTGCAGGATATGGTAGATTATGCGCTGCGGACTTCCTTTTATGCCCCTAAACTCAAGGCTGCGGGAATTAGGGGTTCCGAGGATATAAAGAGCCTGGATGATCTTAAGCGCATCCCCTTTACCACCAAGCACGATTTGCGGGATGGCTTTCCCTACGGATTTCTCAGCATACCCAGGGAAGATGTGATCCGCCTCCATGCCTCAAGCGGTACCACCGGGGCGCCCACCACCATCTATTTTAACCGGGACGATATTACCCGTTGGACCGGCTATGTTGCCCGGTGCATTTACGGGACCGGGTGCAACCATACGGACGTGTTCCAGAACATGATCACCTACGGTCTCTTCACCGGCGGCCTGGGATTCCATGCCGGGGGTGAGGAAGTAGGAATGCTGGTGATCCCCTCGGGGAGCGGGAACACCACCCGGCAGTTCCGGCTCATGCAGGACTTCGGCACCACCGTGGTCCACGCCACCCCGAGCTTCCTCCTCCACGTGGAGTCCATCATGCGCGCCGAAGGGGTCAGCCGGGACAGTATAAAACTCAAGCGGGCCTTTGCGGGGGCGGAACCCTATTCGGAGGATACCCGGCGGCGCATTGAGGAGCTTCTCCACATCGACGTGTACAATTCCTACGGCCTTTCTGAGATGAACGGCCCCGGGGTGGCCTTTGAGTGCCAGTGCAAGAACGGCCTCCACCTCTGGGAGGACGGCTACATTGCGGAAATCATCAACCCCGATACATTGGAACCGGTTCCGGACGGTGAAACCGGCGAGCTGGTCATGACCATACTCTGCCGGGAGGCCACACCAATACTGCGCTACCGCACCCGGGATCTTACGGGCTTCTACACCGAACCCTGTCCCTGCGGCAGAACCCACCGCCGCCTCCGCCGCATCACCGGCCGCAGCGACGATATGCTGATCATCAACGGGGTGAACGTCTTCCCCAGCCAGATCGAAGAGGTGATCATGGCCATGAAGGATGTGGGGAACAACTACCTTATCGAAATTGAAAAAGACGGGGTAATGGATAAGCTTACCGTCAAAACAGAAATAGGCCCGGACATCTTCATGGACGATTCCCGTCCCCTGAACGCCCTGAAGGAGCGGATCCGCAAAACCCTCCAGGCGTCTATCACCATAAACCCCCGGGTGGAGCTCCACGAATCGGGCAGCCTTCCGGTGTCGGAGGGTAAGGCCAAGCGGGTCTACGATAAGCGCCCCAAGGATGTCTAGCCCGGTGAAGCCATGCGCTTACTGGGTTTGCGAAAGCACACAAATGGTAAGGGGGGGCCTGTCAGGAAGGAAAAGTATGGGGCCTCCCAGAGGGTCCCTCCATACTTTTCCTTCCTGACACCCCACTCCGTACTA
>NZ_AEEA01000052.1 GCF_000297095.1 Treponema primitia ZAS-1
GAGTTTTTTGTCCTGGATGATCGCTCCCTTCACGGAACCCCGGCCCAATGGGCGGCAGAGGTGGCGGCAGCTTATCAGATGTGGAAAGCCGATCTAGTGATTGCCGAAAAAAATTATGGTGGCGACATGGTACTTCACACGTTACAGACGGCCCAACGCAATATCAATGTTCGGCTTGTAACATCTTCACGGGGAAAAATAATCCGAGCGGAACCAATATCCGCCCTTTATGAGCATGGGCGAGTTAAACACCGGATACCATTTTATGATCTTGAAAATGAAATGTGTTGTTTTAATGGGAATGAAACAAGCGATTCCCCCAATAGGCTAGACGCTGCTGTTTTTTCGCTTACAGAATTAGCCGGGAATAGTGGCGGCAGCGTTGTTGCGGTCAAAACCTGGGGCGTTTGATGTGGGTAGATACCTGGCCCCCCGTTCGTTCGGTTCGGTCCCCCTAGGCAAGCCGAACGAACCGAACACCGAACGGAAGTAATTCTTTGGTATTCGGCAATTTTCAAGGGAGGGTACTAAAATGTACGGCCCGGCAAGGGTGTAAGGGTACACATTAGATGTGACCCCCTGCCAGCCGTAAAATGCGGTTGATACTTCATACCCGGTTGACGACATTTTGTCGGCAGCTTCATACACCTATATGAACCGTCAATGTTGTCGGTCGGCCTATGCTTAACATAGAGTGAAGGGGGTGTATCCGATACATACCCTTTTCCCCGGTTTGGGGGGAATAGCTATGATGATCATCCTAGCCTATTACGCTCCTCAATAGGTCGCTCCACATTAAAGCGAAGCAATCGGATTCCGGCCCTGCTGCGGCGGGTTCCGGCCCAGGGTAGCAATCGGATTGCCCCCCTTCATACCTACAGGATACCCAGGAGCTTCTAAACTAGGTTGGAAGCTCCCCGGTTCAAGTGCGGATTCCACAATCTCGATAGAAGGGTACACAAAAAATGTGGCCCCCTTAACCGGACAAAATGTCCGATCAAGTGATCATTTTGGATACATGATCCCGGTACGATAAAAAAGACGCTTATAGAAGCCCGTGGCGGGGTTTGTTTTTGCCGGGGGGTATTTCCTTACATTCTTAGTTTTCGTACACCGTAGGGGCTTCTATAACCCTCTGGTAAAGCGAGATTGCCCGGTCCCGAATTTTTTCATAAGGCAGGTCAATAAAATTACAAAGGGTCTCACAATCGGGATCGTTTATCCAGGACATAGCGGCGTCTTTCATTCGGGCCGTTGTCCTGAAATCGTCAGTTCTTATATCATGTATGGCTTGGTAAAGAATTGCCGCCGCAAGCGTTTTTGAGCCGTTCATTGGTTTATTTTAGCATATTATTTGTAGACTATATGTAGGCACGTAATATTCAAGAGTATGTAATTCGTTATTATATATAGAATTATAGAATCTTGTTGTATACGAGTCGTGTATCTCTCAAAGCGAAAAAGGGCTGTCCACTGGGTGGATGGCCTTTTTGTTTTGCCCTTCACTCCGTGGGTTCCGGTGTTGTCCTGGAAACAGTCGTTTTCAAATTCTGCCATTTCTTCCCCGGAACAGACAAATCCTTAAAAAAGGGTGGTAATTTTTTACACTTCTTGGTAGTATATTAAGAAACATATGGAACCTATTATTTTAGCGTCCGGGTCTTTGCGGAGACAGGAATTCTTCAAACTTCTGGGCCTACCCTTCAGTATTATGCCCGCCCGGATCGATGAAGAGGATCACGGAGACCTAAAACCCCGGGAATTGGCGGAGGAATTGGCGGTTCGGAAGGTTAATAACATCATCGGACTCCTCTCCAGCCGGCTTCCCAACTGGATTTTTGGGGCAGATACCCTTATTTCGGTGGACGGGGATGTGTACGGCAAACCCAAGGACCGGGAAGATGCCCATAAGATGCTAACCAAGCTCCAGGGACGGAATCATGAGGTTATTACTGCCATGGCCCTCTATAACGGCAAGGGAAAGAACGTCGATTGTCGTTCCGTGGTCAGTTCTGTAACCTTTGCTCCCATCCTGCCTGAGGATATCGAATGGTACCTTAATACCGGAGAGTGGCAGGGGGTAGCCGGCGCCTACAAGATCCAGGGGCTGGCGGGCTGTTTTGTGTCCGGAATAATCGGGTCCTATAGCGGCATTGTGGGCTTGCCAATGCACGAATTTTATGTCATGTTAAAGGAGAATGGTTATTCCTACGGGGATTCATAACCATACGACAGTTTACTGTAAGGCAGTTTACTGCCAAGGCAGTGTCTTGTTCAGGAGCTTTAGCTCCAAGGCCGGACGCTGACATTCCGCCGCCCCTTTTGCGGGTGGTGAGATATAGGGAAGGCGCCGCATCAGGCGCCCGGTTACACCTCTTTTCCGGATGGGTATACCTCGCCGGGAGCGGTTTATCGGGGCAGCTTAGGAAAGCGGACGCGGGAGGAAATTGTGGCGGTAGTCACCATGAAGAATTTGCTTGAATCCGGGGTCCATTTCGGCCACCAGGTCAAGCGCTGGGATCCGCGGATGAAGAAATACATCTTCGCGGAACGAAACGGGATCCACATCATCGATCTGCAAAAAACCATACAGGCCATCAAGGATGCCTACGATGCGGTTAGAAAAACCGTATCATCCGGGAAAACTGTCCTGTTTGTGGGCACCAAAAAGCAAGCCCAGCAGGCCATCCAGAAAGAAGCTGAACGCTGCGGCATGTTTTTTGTGAACAACCGCTGGCTCGGCGGTATGCTTACCAACTTTACTACTATTAAGAAGTCCCTGCTTCGTCTTAAGAAACTTGAAAAGATGGAAGTTGACGGAACCTTCGAAAATCTTACAAAAAAAGAAATCGCCTCCCTGGGTAAGGAACGGTCTAAACTCGAAAAGAACCTCGGGGGCATCAAGGAAATGAAGGACCCCCCGGGGATCCTCTTTATCATCGACACCCGGAAGGAAGCTATCGCCGTAGCGGAAGCCCAGCGCATGGGTATCCCCATTGTGGCGGTGGTGGATACCAACTGCAATCCCGAAGGCATCGACTACCCCATCCCGGGAAACGACGATGCTATCCGGGCTATCACCCTCTTTACCCAGATTGTGGCCAACGCGGTGGTGGAGGCGGACAATGAAGCGGGGCTCAAGATCATCGAAACCCTGGGCGACGAAGATGTCGAAGATGTCCTGACCGACGCCTCTATCAGGGAAGAGGACCGGGAAGTGGATATCGAAGCCTATACCGGGGAAGCGCCGGTGGTGGCGCCGGCCGCGGCGGAACCGGAAGCGGTGGAAGAAGATAAGCTTCCCGTGGATGTGGATAAGGTCTTTGGGGAAGAATGAGAAAAAACCTTTGGTTTTTCTCTTGGATGCTTGAATATAGTTATATACGGGGGAGTTTACGATATGGAAATTAGTGCATCGGATGTTAAAAGGCTCCGGGAAAAAACCGGAGCGGGAATGATGGAATGTAAAAATGCCCTGGTAAGTACCGAAGGTGATTTTGCCAAGGCCGAAAAACTGTTAAAAGAAAAGGGTCTTGCGGCGGTGGAAAAACGCGCCGATAGGGCAACCAACGAGGGCAAGATATTCATTACGGTGGCAAATAATGCCGCGGCCCTGGTAGAGCTGGCGTCGGAGACCGACTTTGTGGCCCGGAACCCCGAATTTATCACCCTGGGAGGCGTTATCGCCGGCAAGGTGTTGGAAAAGGGCTACACAGAGCCGAATGACGAGCTGGCCGGTCTGGTTACGGACCTGGCCACCAAGATCCGGGAAAACATGAGCCTTAAGCGGATCAAGGTCATCAAGGCCGGCGCCAATGAATATCTGAGCTCCTATATACACGGGGATGGTAACATCGGCGTGGTGGTAAAGCTGGGGGCCGATAAGGCAGAGGTCCTGCAGAAAGAAGAGGCGAAAGCCTTTGCCTTTGACCTTGCCCTTCATATCGCCGCCTTTAACCCCTTGGCCCTGGATAAAACCAAGGTTGATCCCGCTTTTCTCAAAGAACAGGAGGATATCTTCCGCAAGCAGCTTGAAAAGGATGAAAAACTCCAGGGGAAACCCGCCAATGTGCTGGACAATATCCTTAAGGGAAAGGTAAGCAAGTACCTGGCGGACATCTGCCTTTTGGATCAGGGTTTTGTGAAGGACGAGAAACAGACCGTGGCCCAGGCTCTGGCAGAAAAGAGCAAGCAGCTTGGGGCGGCAATCACGGTAAATGACTATGTGTACTTTAAAGTAGGCCAGTAGTATGCATAGTGCCATTTCTTCATCCGAAGAACGGATGAAAAAAACGGTTACGAGCCTTAAGGACAGTTTTGGGTCCCTCAGGACCGGCCGGGCTTCTGCAGCCTTATTCGACAAGATTAAGGTGGATGCCTATGGAGAAAAATCCCCCCTGAATCAGGTGGCAAATATTTCCATCCCCGAGGCGCGGCTCATCGTGATCCAGCCCTGGGATAAGGCCCTGATGGGGGAAATAGAAAAGGCTATCCGTACCTCGGAGCTTTCTCTGAACCCTTCCAACGATGGTAAGGTGATCCGCATCTCCGTGCCGCCCCTTACGGAAGAACGGCGGAAGGAACTGGCCAAACTGGCCAAAGCCCAGGCCGAACAGAGCCGGGTGGCGGTGCGGAATATACGCCGGGACGGTAATGAGGAGATCAAGAAGCTGCTCAAAGACGGGGACATCACCGAGGATGAGGAAAGCAAGCATACCGAGGAATTGCAAAAGGTAACCGATAGTTACATCACCAAGATCAATCAGGTACTGGAAGAAAAAGAAAAAGAAATAATGGAAGTGTGACAAAATTGCTATGCAATTTTGTCTTAGGAGAAACCGGCGGAGCCGGTTTCTCCATGCTCCCGGATAAAGGTTGGCTTTGAGGGACGACAATTTAGATACAAAAACAAACTTCGTTCCCCCCCATGTTGGTATCATCATGGATGGGAATGGGCGCTGGGCTCGAAAGCGGAACCAAAATCGTACCCAGGGGCACCTTGAGGGGCTTAAAACTGCCAAGCGGATCGTTAAAGCCGCCAGTGATATGGGCATCGCCTACCTTACCCTCTATGCCTTTTCCACGGAAAACTGGAAACGGGCTGCCGAGGAAGTAGGGTTCATCATGGGCTTGGTAAAACGTTACCTGATCGAAGAGATGGATTTTTACCGACAGAACGGTATCCGTATCCGCCACGCCGGGGATTTTCCCGGGTTGCCGGAGGATATTGGGCAGGAAATACAACGGGCCATGGAGGATACGAAGGACTTCAAAGGTCTCCAGGTGATCCTTGCCCTGAACTACGGCGGCAGGGACGAAATACGCCGGGCGGTGGAGCGGCTAATTCGGGAATCAGCGCTTTCGGGTGCAGCGGCGCCCACAGTTACCGAGGATGCTATCAGTCAATATCTGGACAACCCCGATATACCGGACCCGGACCTTATTATCAGGACCGCCGGGGAATTGCGGACCAGTAACTTCCTCCTTTGGGAAGCGGCCTACTCGGAGTATTATATATCTGATATACTATGGCCCGACTGGACCGAAGAGGATCTTCGGCTAGCCGTATTAGATTTTCAAAAGAGGGAACGGCGCTTCGGCGGTGTTATTAAATGATGACGAAACTTGTTCAGAGGCTTTTAGTATTTTTTATTGGACTGCCCCTCACGGTTTGCCTGGTACTATACCTGCCGCAGAAGAACCACATCGCCGTCAATCTGGTGGTTATCCTCCTCAGCGCCCTGGGTGCAATAGAATTTTCGGATATGCTCAGGAAAAAAGAGCCCGCCCTACCCCGCTGGGAAGCGGCTATTCTGGGCAGCCTGGTCCCCTTAGCCATGACATTAATGGTCAGTTTCGGCTTTAGCGGTCAGTCCATCTCCATAGCGCTCATCCTGGGGGCCTTTTGGCTTCTGGTTTCCCGGATCTTTTCCCCTGCGGATAAATTTGAAACGATCATAAGCCGGGTTTCCTCGGGTTTTGCGGTGATAATCTATCCGGGCCTCTTCATGGCCTGGGTTATCCGGATGAGCCTGTTTTCCCGGTCCGATATGGTGATCCTCATGTTTCTTCTTATGGTTATTGCCAACGATTCCGCTGCCTGGGCGGTTGGTATGCTCTTTGGCAAGGGGAACCGGGGGATAATACCGGCGAGCCCCAATAAAAGCATCGCCGGATTCATCGGCGGCTTTGTTGCCTCAATCCTCATTGGTATTGGGGCGGTACATTTTGCCCCGGAAACCTTCCCCGCCCGGCTGTTTCCCGCGCCCCTGCCGGGGATTATCCTGGGCTTTATTTCCGGTCTGGCGGGAACCCTGGGCGACCTGGGGGAATCGGCGATGAAGCGAAGTTCCAATATTAAAGATTCGGGGACCATTATTCCCGGCCGGGGCGGCATTCTTGATACCATAGATTCCATAGCCCTGGCTGCGCCGGTATTCTACGTCCTCTATTGGATTCTCTTTTGATAGTATTTTATAAGGAAACGATATGAAAAAACGAGTGGCGATTCTTGGTGTCACCGGATCTATTGGCAGAAGTACTTTGGAGGTTATTCGTGCGGAAAAGGATAGTTTTGAGCCTATCCTTTTTTCAAGCCATACCAGCATTGATGAACTCCTTACCGTAGGCAAGGAATTTCCTGACGCCGTATTAGTATTGTCAGGACAAAATCAGGGTATCGAACATGGTCTAAAGTACGGCCTCCAGGATCTGCTCAAGGCTATTCAGGATTCCGGAGCGGATATCGTGGTAAACGGTATTACCGGGGCGGCCGGGCTAGTCCCTTCCCTGGTGAGCCTGGAAGCAGGGGCAGATCTGGCGCTGGCAAATAAGGAAACCATTGTTATGGCAGCGCCCCTAGTTTTCGATGCGGCAGCCAAAGGCGGGGGGAAGATAATCCCCATAGATTCGGAACACTCCGCAATCTTCAACCTGATTAATGCCCACGGAATAGATCGGGTTGAAGAAATCCTCTTAACCGCTTCAGGGGGCCCCTTCAGAAAATATACCGCCGAAGCGCTGATGACCATTCGACCCGAGGAAGCCCTTGTTCATCCCACCTGGGCAATGGGACCGAAAATAACCGTTGACTCAGCAACCCTGGCGAATAAGGGTCTTGAGGTAATTGAAGCGGCGGGTCTGTTTCATATACCGGTAGATAAAATTCGGGTGGTGGTGCATCCCCAAAGTATTATCCATTCGATGATACGCCTTACGGATGGGGCAGTATATGCCCAGTTATCTAAACCCGATATACGGCTCCCCATTCACGAAGCGTTGAATTTCCCCGAATGTGTCCCCTGTGCATTTGGACGGCTTGGGTTTGATGCCCTTACCCTGGAATTTGAAAAACCGGACAATAAAAAGTTCCCCATGCTCCCCCTGGCGTATGAAGCGGTACGAAGCGGCGGGATAACTCCGACGGTGTACAACGCTGCCAATGAGGTAGCGGTAGCCGCCTTTTTAGCAAAGGGCGCCACATTCCTTGACATACCCCGTATCGTTGAAAATGTGTTAACCATGGCCTGGCCATGTCCGCATCTGGATCTTCCTTCAATTCTTGAAGCGGATGCCAAGGCGCGGCAATCGGCCCAAACTTTTATTGCCGAAAAGTGCGCTTGCGCGGGGAACTTCGTTGCAAGTGGCGCATCATAGGTAGTTTTCAACGAATCGGTTTAAATCAACAATCACCTGCTGTCAAGAAAATATTTTATTATTTGCTTAAATAGTTTATGCCTTTTTTCAATTGTTCAGGTAATATCTTCAATTTGTATTATAGTCATAGAAACAGAGATGGTCAAATATAAAAATATTTTGTTAATATGTATACTATGACTTGAGCGTATTTTAAGGGGGACTTTCGGATGAAGTTGTCCAAGGGCTTGTTTGGGGATTTGTACTTGAAAATGGTCCAGACCCGGAATTTTGAAGAAACCGCCGCCCGGCTATTTGTTGAGGGCAAGGTTCATGGTACCGCCCATTTCTGTATCGGAGAAGAGGCAACCGGGGTGGGTGTTTGCTCCGCCCTTGAGAAAGAAGACATGATAACCCAAACCCACCGGGGGCATAACCAGGCCATAGGCAGGGGTATGGATCTCAAGCGGATGATGGCGGAATTTTTAGGAAAGGAAACCGGGTACTGTAAGGGAAAAGGCGGCTGTATGCACATAGCCGATTTTTCCGTGGGAAGCCTGGGAGCTAACGGCGTTGTGGGCGGGGGTATCCCGGTTGCCACCGGCGCAGCGCTGTCCCAAAAGTACTTTAAGAAGTCCAATATCACGGTCTGTTTCTTCGGCGATGGGGCTACCAACGAAGGGGCCTTCCACGAATCCTTAAACCTCGCTTCGGTCTGGAAATTGCCGGTACTTTTTGTGTGTACCAATAATTATTACGGTATGTCCACCCATATCAGCAAGTCGATGAATATCACCGATATTGCTTCCCGGGCCGCGTCTTACGGGATGAAGGGTATCACCGTGGATGGTAACGATATTTTGGCGATCTATGAGGAGACCCTAAAGGCCCGGGAATATATCCTTAAAAACGGCCCCCTGTTTATGGTCTTAAACACCTACCGGTGGATGGGCCATTCCAAGAGCGATTCCCAGGTATACCGTACCAAGGAAGAGGTTAATGAGTGGAAACTCAAATGCCCCATTAAGCGTTTCCGGGAGTATCTGATCAAAGAAAAGATCTTTACCGAGGCGGAAATAGGCGCCTTTGACAAAAAAGCCCAGGACGATGTGGCGGCGGCGGTAGACTTTGCAAATGCCAGCCCGGAGCCCAAGATCGAAAATATTTTTGATGATGTCTACGCCGATGGCGATATGAGAACCCAAAAACCCAAAAACGGGTTTGTCCTGTAGCCGGGATCAGTAAGGAACCATGATATGCGTGAAATAAGCTATGCCGAGGCTATAAAAGAGGCCATGAGCGAAGAAATGCGGAAGGATAACAGGATTATCCTTATGGGTGAAGATGTGGCGGTCTATGGCGGGGCTTTCGGCGTCTCCCGGGGTATGTTTGAAGAATTCGGTGACGAACGGGTCAGGGATACCCCTATCTCCGAATTAGGATTCACCGGATGCGCCGTGGGCGCCGCCATGACCGGGCTTATCCCCATTGTGGAGATCATGTTCAGCGATTTTATTACCCTGGCCTTGGAACAATTGGTAAACCAGGGCGCTAAAAACCGTTTCCAATTCGGCGGCCAGGGCTCGGTACCCATGGTACTACGGGCGCCCGGCGGTTCCGGGACTGGGGCGGCGGAACAGCACAGTCAGAGCATGGAGTCCTGGGTATGCAATGTTCCGGGTCTCAAGGTGGTCATACCCTCTACCCCCTACGATGCAAAGGGGCTCCTAAAGTCCGCTATTTACGACCCTAATCCGGTGGTCTTCTTGGAACAAAAGCTCCTTTACCGGGTTAAGGGGCCGGTCCCCGAACCGGGCGATGACTATACCGTACCTCTGGGTAAGGCCGATGTTAAGCGGGAAGGCCGGGATATCACTATTATCACCTATGGACGTATGGTTCCCCGGTGCCTGAAGGTTGCAGAAAAACTGGCGGCGAAGGGTACGGATGTGGAGGTGGTTGATGTCAGGAGCCTTGTTCCAATGGATAAGAAAACACTGATTGCCTCGGCAAAAAAGACCGGCAAAGTACTTATTGTGCACGAAGCCTGTCAGACCGGCGGCTTCGGCGGTGAAATCGCCGCGGTCATCGCGGACAGCGAGGCCTTTTTCTACCTCGATGCGCCCATCAGACGGCTCGGTGGGCTTGATGTCCCCATTCCCTATAACCCCAAGCTTGAAGCCCAGGTGGTTCCCACGGAAGAAAAAATTACCGCCGCTATTGAATCGCTGTTATAGGGAAGGAGAAACGCATGGCCAATTCAATTATCATGCCCAAAACGGGCATGGCTATGGAAGAAGGGGTTATTCTTGAATGGCGGGTTACGGTAGGAGATACGGTTAAAAGGGGCGATATAGTTGCGCTTATCGAAACAGACAAGTCGACCATGGAACTGGAATCGGATTACACCGGTGAAATCCTGGCCATATTGAGCCAAGCCGGAGAAACTATTCCGGTAACCAAGCTTATCGCCTGGGTGGGGCAGCACGGAGAGGCTGTTCCGGCGGAGGGGAAGTTTAAGGCCACCCCCGCTGCCCGGAAACTCGCCGGCGACAAGGGTATCGTCCTCAGCGCCGTATCCCCCAGCGGTAAGTCCGGCGAGATCCGCCGGGGTGATGTGGAAAGAGCCGCAGCAGGAACCCTTGCTGCGCTGGCGGCAGCCGTGGCGTCCCGGCCGGATACACGCCTTCCGCTGACCAATATCCAGAGGATTACCGGCAAGCGTATGCTGGAAAGCCGCCTGACCATTCCGGATGTTACCCAGAATACCCGGGCGGATGTTACTACGATGCTAAGCGCTAGAAAGAAACTCAGCGAAAAACTTGGAATCAAGATTACGGTGAACGACTTACTATTGGCGGCCGTCGTAAAAGCCCTGAAGGCCCATCCCCGCTTGAATTCCGTTCTGGATGGAAATGAGCTTATTTACAAGGGCAGTATAAACCTGGGCATAGCGGTGGCTACCGAACGGGGGCTTCTGGTTCCGGTGATCCACAATGCCCAGGAATTAAGCCTCCGGCAGATCTCCGCCCAAGCGGCGGACCTGGCCGGCCGGGCACGGGAGGGGCATCTGACCTCTGATGAAATGAGCGGCGGAACCTTTACCGTATCGAACGTGGGTATGTACGGCATTACCGCCTTTACACCGATTATTAATCCCCCCGAAGCGGCTATCCTGGGAGTCTGTTCCGTGGAGGATGAACTTAAGCTTGAGGGAGAAAAGGTGTTGAGCCGTAAAATCATGGGCCTTTCCCTCACCTTTGATCATCGAATCGTAGACGGCGCAGCCGCCGCTGCTTTTATCAAAACCCTGAGGGAACTTCTTGAATCGCCTGTCCCTTGATATACCCTGGATTGTCGGGTATGGTTTATACGTGGAGAATCAGAAGTGCTATTGATAAAAATACTATTGGGGTTAATCGGTTTAGGGGTGGTGGTTTTTGTCCACGAACTGGGCCATTTCCTCGCCGCCCGCCTGGTAGGTATTGATGTGGAGGCCTTTTCCATAGGCTGGGGCAAACCTATCCTAAAAAAGAAGGTCGGTAATGTAGAGTACCGGCTGGGCATATTCCCCATAGGCGGCTACTGCAAAATGCGTGGGGAAAACGAATTCCAGGAAGCCTACGAAAACCGTTCCAATGCCATACCCCAGGCTAAGGGTACCTTTTATGGGGTCAGCCCGCTGCGGCGTATCGTTGTTGCCTTTGCAGGCCCGGGCTTTAACTTTCTCTTTACGATCCTGGTCCTCTCGATTATTTGGGGTATCGGATTCGAGGTAAGCACATTGGATAACCGTATTGTCCTGGTTTCGGACATAAGCCCCGGGGAAATGTACCCCGCCGATCAGGGAGGCTTAAAAACCGGGGATAAAATTATCGATATAAACGGCAATCCCGTAACAAATTATCACGATATTCAGGAACTAATCGCCACCAACCCGGAAAAAAATCTGCCCGTCCAGGTTCAGCGGGGAGGAGAGGTTCTTGACCTCATGGTTCGGCCGGACCTGGACAAAAGCTCCGGGGCAGGAAAAATCGGGGTGTATTTTTGGTCCGAACCGGTTATCAGCGCCGTTACCGGGGGAAGCCCCGCCGATATAGCCGGACTGCGGCCTGGGGACCGGATTACCCGGATAAACGGGGAGGACTTTTCCTATACCGTGGCGCTTTTCAAGATACTCCGGAGTCAACCCCCGGTACTGTCGGTGGATTTTGAACGGGAAGGCCGCCCAATGCAAGCCGACCTGATCCTCAGCTATACTGATACAGGTGCCGCAGATATCGGGGTATCCTATGAACATATTCAGTTCCACACCCCCCGGCTGTCCCCCGTGGGCGCCCTGCTCAAGGGCGGGAAGGAAAGCTGGAAAACCTTCGTCCTTTCTGTCAAAAGCCTTGCCCTCCTCTTCCGTGGCATTGATTTAACCCAGGCCGTTTCCGGACCGGTACGGATTACCTATATGCTGGGGGATGTAGCCGCCGAAGGCTTCGGCCAAAGCTTTGGCGCAGGCATCAGTTCCATGGCAAATTTCCTGGCCCTGATCTCCATAGCCCTCGGTATTATGAATCTCCTCCCCCTTCCGGTACTTGATGGAGGATTGATTGTTCTCTTTATTGTTGAAATAATAAAGCGGAAACCCCTGAATCCCAAATATATCAGCGTATTCCAGACCGTAGGGGTGGTATTGATTTTTGGCTTAATGATCTTTGCTGTTTTTGGGGATATTTTATTTTTGACTCGTCGGTAAATTCGCTTTAGAATTCGCCGATAATGAAAAAAAGACCGGTGAATAAAAAGGAGTCTTGGGTGAAAAGTAAAATGAGAGGGTATCACCAGGCGAGGTTGTTTATCTTTACAACCCTGTTTATAGCACAGTTTGCATATTCCCAGTCTTCCGGCAGAAATGTCGATCCCGCTACCTTGGCCGCCGGTCATTCCGGCGCCGTATCGGTCATGACTTTTGATCCGGTGAGAAATTATATCCTCAGCGCCGGCATGGACGGTTTTTTAGGGATATGGAATGTCAGGACCAGCTCTGCGGTGGATCGCTTTCAGGTCAGCCCCTATGCGATACGGTCCATGATCCAGAGGCCGGGAAAATCCCAGGTTGCCCTGATGGAAAGTGACGGCGTTGGCGTGTATAGGATTTCCGCCTGGGACTATGGGCTTAAACGAAATTTATTTACCCTGCGGTTTAGAGACCCCGTGACCTTCATCAATTACTCCGCAGGGGGCAACTTCCTTATGGTAGCCCGAAGCGCCAGAAGCGGCGTGGTGTTTATTCACCCTGAAACCGGGGAAGTGCTGGATTCACCCCCAAATCAGACCGGGGCCATCGCTTTTTCCGCCACCGGCAGATCCGAGCGGACCATGATGACCTATGCCACCTCGGGCCAAATTACCTATTGGGAATTAAATACCGGAAGGGCCATCCAGAATTCTGTGGCGCCCGCCAATCTGACAAGCCCTGTCATATTTGGGAATAACCGGTATCTGAGCGGGATAGATTCCAACGGTCTTATTGTAGTGGATGCCGTAACAGGCAGGGAAATTGCCCGGGACCGGCATATCGCCAAGGGAAAACTATTTCCCGTATCGTCATCGGACCTTCTGGAATTTATGTACCTAGGAACCCTGGAGAACAGTACCAACGGGTCCATCACCCTTACCCATTATACCATTACCACCCAGGGAACCCTGGAAGGTAAAAATAGAACCACCTTTTCCAGAATGCCCCTGATTTCCAGCGGAGTTACCGTTGCTGCCGGCGCTGTTGCCCTGGGTACTGTTGATGGCGGGGTTTGGATGTTTGAGGTAAACGACCAGGAGCCATGGGCTATGGGAAGGGTAAAGCTTACCCAGGTAAGCTCCGCAGCTATTTCGGGGGATAGTCTGGCGTTTATGACAGAGGATAAGCGTTTAAGTATCATACCAGTGGATTATCAGTCCCTCATGGACCGTGATACTATCACCCTTGAAGATGCCCGGGGGAATACCCAAATAAGCGGGGATTCTGCAATGGGCGCAGGAACTCCCGGCAGGTTTCTGTTCTGGCAAACCGATAATACCCGTACCTTTCCTATTCTTGTAACCGGCGCCGGTACTCCGGTGCGCACGGATATTATTCTGGGAAGGCTGGCCCTCCGGCACTCCCTCCGCTCGGTTTCCCTGCTGGGGAACCAAGCCCTCTTTGTGGATTCTGCGGGGAGCATCACCGTATTGTCCACCGATACAGGCAGCAGTAAGTTTACCTACACCGCTACGGACCCCCTGGATATATCCTTCCTCGACAGCGAAAATATTATCATAGGCCATTCCGATCTAAGCCAGACCTCTCCCTTCCTGGTGGTGAATACGGTTACCGAAGAAACGGTCCCCTTTATCTATCCCTCCACGGTGGGCGCCAAATTGTACCGGTCCGCCAACGGGGCTATGTACGGAGGCGTTGTGGAAGGCTCCTCGGACAGCGCCACCACCGCCCTGCTCCTATTGGATACGGAACATCCCGCCGCTTCGACCCGGCTGGTTGAGTACAAGGGGGAAGATACCACCTTTATCATAGCCCAAAGCGGTCAATCCGTAGCTTCAACCATAGGCGGAAACGGCCCTACCCTCCACAGTAATCGTGGTTTTGTTCCCTTTGAACGGAGTCCAAGTCTGCCGGTTAACCTTATCGGAAGTGATCGGTACTTTATTGTCCTGGGCAGGGACGGTTCTATCAGCTGGCACAACCCAGCCACCGGTTCCCTTCTCGCCCGGCTGCGGCTTTTGGAAACAGAATGGATCCTGGAAACGGCGGAACGGCATATCCAGCGGGGCCCGCTCCAGAGACCGTAGGTTCAATCGTGGGAGGGATTCTCCCGGACCTTTTCTATGGCATTGGACACCGCTTCCTGTATGCTTGCAGCGTAGGCTTCGTCGGTCATGGCGCTGGAAGCCCAGAGCGTACCCA
Organism: Treponema primitia ZAS-1; assembly: GCF_000297095.1. Lineage (NCBI taxonomy): Bacteria > Pseudomonadati > Spirochaetota > Spirochaetia > Treponematales > Treponemataceae > Treponema > Treponema primitia. The sequence continues at coordinate 14,588 of NZ_AEEA01000052.1, forward strand.
GCAGGGAATACCGGTACAGGGGCTTCACGGTGTTTAATGCCATGGCGGCCATATCCACCACACAATCGTTACAGAGGCAGATTTCCCCCTGATAGGATTCTAGCTGCCGTCCCAATTCTTCATGAACCAAATGTTCGGCTTCGTTTGCAAGATGTTCCAAGTTATAACTATCAATAAAGGCCATATGCCCTCCTGTGCTACTGGTGTTCCCTGGTCAGGGGCGCAAATTTTGTAAAGCGCGGCAGGAACACAATTTCTACGGTTCCCACCGGACCGTTCCGCTGCTTTGCGATAATCAATTCCGTATGGGCGGTTTCCGAATTTTCCCGTTCGTTACTTTTTTTATCCGATTCCCGTTCCCGGTGGAGGAACATTACCACATCCGCATCCTGCTCAATGGACCCGGACTCCCGGATATCCGAAAGGTTGGGCCGTTTTCCCTCCGCATCCCGGCGTACCTGGGAAAGGGCCACAATAGGAATATTAAGCTCCCGGGCCAGACTTTTCAAGGAACGGGAAATCTCGGCAATCTGCTCGTGCCGCGGCAGTTGGTAATTATCGGAGCCGATCAGGGTAAGGTAATCGACAAAGATTATCTCCACCTTTTGCTGTACCCGGAGCCGCCTGGCTTGGGCCCGCAGATCCAGGAGCTTCATGTTGGGCATATCCACAATATAGAGGGGCGCCTCGTATATGGTTCCCGCGGCGGTCATAAGGCTGTGAAAATCGCTGGGTTTTAGAAGCCCTGAACGGATCTTGTTGGATTCAATATTCGCTTCGCTGGAGATAAGCCGCTGCATCAGGGCCATGTCGGACATTTCAAGGGTGAAGAAGGCGGTGGGTATTTTCCGGGCCTTATTGTTTATGGACATGTTGGCCGCCATGGTCAGGGCCAGAGCGGTTTTCCCAACCGAAGGCCGGGCGCCTATGATGATAAGTTCCGCGGGCTGGAACCCCGAAGTCATGGAATCAAGCTCCTCAAACCCCGTGGGAACCCCCGTATAGGCGTCCTTCGCGTTGTAGAGCTTTTCTATGGTTTTAATCGCCTCGGGGATAATTTCCTTGGCGCTCTTAAAGCTCATGGTCTTCCGGTCTTCGGTAAGATCAAAGATCCGCTGCTGGGTTTCTTCCAGTATTATCCGGGATTCCTGGGATTCATCATAGGATTTAACGCTTACTTCCCCCGCAACCCGGATCAGGGACCGGCGCAGGGAGCAATCCTGTACTATCTTGGCATAATAATCGACGTTAGCGCTGGAGGGGACCACATTGGTAAGGGAAGCCACATAGGAAGGCCCACCGGACAGATCCAGATCTCCCACCTTACGAAGCTCTTCCGTAACGGTAATGATATCCGCCTTCCGTCCCTGATTAAAAAGACTGAGAATTGCCGCGTAAACCCGGCGATTGGCGTTGGAATAAAAATCGTCAGGCCTGAGATACTGGATAACGGTGGTAATAGCATCTTCATCAAGCATCATGGCTCCCAGAGAAGCCTGTTCCGCCTCATCGTTATGAGGGGGAACCTTTGGGCCATTGCCTATTAGACCATTGCCCGGATCTTTCTGCGTCTGGGGAGCCATGGCTTATTAAACTTCTGGGGTGGCCGCTTCCTGGGACACTTCCTGTGCAGGCGCCGCTTCCTGGGCATTTGCAGCCGGAGCGGCGCTGGGAGCTTCGCTCTTCTGGGTAGATTCCGCCGAAGCCGGCTCCGCGTCTCTGAGATGCTCTGCATCTCTGTGCCGGCGATCCTTCCGTACCGGCGCCGATGGGGTTTCAACCTTTACCGGCTGCCCCTCCACTGTTATGGTCATCTCTGCGGCGGCGCTTTCGTATAACTTAACCGCTACCTTGTATTTGCCCACACTCTTAAAACTGTTCCCGGGAAGTTCAATCCGCTTCCGCTCAATCTGGAAACCCTGTTTAGTCAGTTCATCCGCCACAGTCTGGCTGGTAACGGCGCCGTAGAGCTTTCCGTTGGCCCCTGCAGGCATGACAATAACCAATTCCAAGGCTTCCAGTTTTTCCTTAAGACCCAGGGCATCCTTGCGCTTCTCTTCTTTCCGCGCCTCTATTTCCCCACGCCGGGACTCGAACAACGCAACCGTACTATCCGTATAAGGCAGGGCGAGACCCCGGGGAAAGAGATAGTTTCTGGCATAGCCCTTGGCTACATCCTTCACGTCCCCCTCTTCTCCCAGGGGTAATAAATCCTTGTTTAAAATAACCTTCATAACACAAGCTCCTTGGCAAAAAACCTTTGGTTTTTTGCATTAATTTGGAATAAAACGGACACTATCACACCTCCGGAGTTGGGGGCGATCCGTTTGTTTTCGGCGCCCGAAAGGGCACCCAATTTTCAGCAATCCCCAGGAGGACTAAAACCACCAGGAAGACCGCGTTAATTCCGGGACTCAGAATCACAACAAAAATAACCAGGTTCAAAACAAACCGCATTCCCGGCGGTATGAGCGCCCGGGTAAGAAAAAAAAGGACTATTCCACCGCCCTGGGTCAAATACAGTATAATACATAAAACCAGTACATTCCAACCCGCAATTTCAAGGGGCGTAAGCTTTAGTCTCAAACCCGCCAATATGGCCAGCAGGGAAAACGAAAGCGCCCAAATACATTCCGGCCGCAGATGAAAACTGACAAGCGACCCATCCGGCCGCTTGAGCGGGGAACTTCGTTGCAAAATGCGCCGGACCATCCAGGTGATAACCAGACTTATCTGACGGCTGACGAAAAAAAGCAGAACCCAGGACACCAACATCCCGCCCCGGAGGGCAACGGCGCCCAGGGTTTTCAGTATGGTATCCGCGGTCATATACTGTTCCGTCAGGGAACGCTGCACCACATCCGCGCCGGCCGAAGCTGCGTACAGGGACGCCAAGGCTTCAGCCTGTTGGCGGAAAATAGAAAACAGCTCCTGGTCTTCCCGCATGGAATACAACACCAGGGCAAAAACAAGGGTTGCCAGGACGGAACCGGCCATAAACCGGTATACAACGGGCATCCTGAAAAAAGCAGGCGCACGTTCCGGCGGCGATGTAATCCAGGTAAAAATCGCGATAAGCGCCGCCAAACAAAGGACATCCACCCCTATGGCCGGCAGAGAAAAAGCAAAATTCCCCAGTACGGCAAGTAACGCAGCAAACCATGCGGTCTTTGCATTAAAACAATAAGCAACAACACCAAGGGGCAATAAAAACAAAAAACCCAAGAGGCTGCTCTTAACTAAGCCAACGGAAACCGCTGCCCCGATCAGAGCGGGTAACCACGCTAAGGTTCCCATGGCGCTTAAAACCGTTTTCCTGACTAGTCCGCTACAAAAGGAAGCAGGGCAATAATCCGCGCCCGTTTAATCGACAGAGCAAGAGCCCGCTGATGCTTGGCGCAGGTACCGGTAATACGGCGGGGCAGTATCTTCCCCCGTTCGGTGATAAACCGGCGCAGTACATCCGCATCCTTATAGTCTATCCTAAGCTTCTGGGTGCAGAATTTGCAGACCTTTTTCTTAAAAAAGACCTTGCCCTTTCCCCGGCCGCCTCTGTCGTCACCGTCCCGGCCATCCATGGGGATGTCCATCCCCCGATCCCGGTTTCCGCCATAATTTCCCCCCGAAGGGCGTTCATTCTCAATATATTGCTGTTCATCAGACATAATTAGACTCCTATGTAAGTACCTATAAATTAATTAAAAAGGAATATCGTCGGCAAAGCCGTCATCGCCACCGCCGGCAGGAGGGCCTTCCTTAGGGGCTCTTTCCCCGTATGTTTCGGACCGGCCCTGAGTACCGCCGGAAGCGCCGCCGCCGGGACCGCCCCCGAGAAGCTGTAGGTTAGTTGCTACGATCTCCACCTTGGAACGGTTCTGACCATCCTGCTCCCAACGATCCTGTCGGAGCTCGCCGTCAACCCCCACCATTTTCCCCTTAACCAGATACTGATTAAGGGATTCACCCTGCCTTCCCCAAAGGACGACGTCGAAAAAATTCGCCTCGTCTATCCATTGGTCTCCATTTTTCCTGCGGCGATTTACCGCAATGGAAAATTTACAGACCGCTTGGCCATTGGCGGTATATTTTAACTCCGCATCACGGGTTAACCTGCCAACCAGGACAACATGGTTTATATCTGCCATAACCCCTACTCCTCTATATTTACGAAGAGATACCTGAGGAGATTAGCGTTGAGTTTAAAGCTCCGGTCCAGAACGGCAACCTTTGCCGGATCCAGCTTGAGGGTAAACAGGACATACCGTCCCCGTCTTCGCTTTTTTAATTCGTAGGCGAGATCCCGGTCCCCGATTTCGTCGGTTTTCTCGATCTCCGCTCCGTTGGCATTCAGATCGGTGAGCAACTGCTCCCGGCCTGCCTTACTCAGGTCTTCTTCCAGGGGAAGAATGACCGTCAATTCATATTGGCGCATGGGCCCTCCTTATGGACTTCAATTTGGCCCGTCCCAAGGACGGGCAAAGAGGTTATTTACAATATCTCAAACCGGTCCTGAAGGTCAAGTGGGGAAAATAAATGCCGATACTATAACATACTACTATGAGTAAACAAATCAATTTTGAAGATAATATATTCATCCTTAATACCAGAATACGGATGATCCGGGATTTGCTCATCCTTGATGCGGACCCGGACATTTTTTTGGATAAGACCCTGACGGATGTGGATTTTATCGACGCCGCCCTGGGGGTGCTCCTGCGGGACCTCATAGAAAACACCCACCTTATAGGACGGAACGGGCAATTTTATAACCTCTACGAAACGGAGCAGCAGTTTCTTGGGACCCTTTGGGACCTGGCCAACGGGCCGGGTACCGTATCGCTTAGCCCCTACCCGGTACTTAAGGATAAAATTACCCTGATGCGGGAACATGCTCTGGAACGGCAGAAAACTATTGAACAGTACATCACCACCGAAGAAGCGCCCTCATCGGAGCCGGTGGTCAGTTCCGATGAACTCAACGAACTACTAAGAGATTTTTAGTGCGAGTTACCGGCGGCATCCTGAAGGGGCGGCAGGTAGAGGTCCCCGGTGGAGTTATCCGCCCTGCTATGGATCGTATGCGGGAGTCGGTTTTTGGCGCCCTGGGGGATCTTTCCGGCCAATCTTTTCTTGACATTTTTTCCGGGTCCGGAATCATTGCCCTGGAGGCAGCTTCCCGTGGGGCTGACCCGGTGGAAGCGGTAGAAATGGATACGATAAAACGGAAAACGCTGATTAACAATGTATCCATATCTCCCGTAAGGATACAGTGCCGGTTTATGGCGGCTGAACTTTATGTCCGGCGGGCCCAAAAACAATTCGATATTATCTTTTGCGATCCCCCCTTCCCCTATAAGTTCAAATGGGAACTGGTGGGTGCTATCGCCGCCTCCCCGTTGATGGGACCGGGATCCCGGCTTCTTATCCACCGGCCGCGGCAGGATTTTTTTGATCAGCCCCCTCTGGGACTTACATTCGAAGAGTCCAGGACTTACGGACGGTCGGTGGTGGACTTTTTTAAAAAATTTTAGTTGTAATTTTTGATAAAGTGGTAAATAATATTACTTGATTAGTATATTTTATTAAGGTAACGATGGATTATAAAAAAGTGTTTGACCGTTTTGAGGATCAAAACGGCTTTATAAAAACCATTGCAAAACCTGCTATTGACGGAAGCCAGAAGGCTGCGCTGAATCGTAAAGGCAATGTACTGTATAACTCCGGGGATGTTGAAGGAGCCAAGAGGATATTCCTTACCACAGGGTATTCTGATGGCCTGTCACGGGTCGGCGACTATTACAAGTCCCAGGGAAGAGAATTAGATGCCCTGCGTATGTATTGGATAGCCCCGGATAGAAACAAGGCGGAACCGATTATCATGCGCTTATCCGCCCTAATTCAGAAATTAATGCATGAAGAAGAGGATCATTTTGATGAGTGAAGATGTTAAACAAGTCCCGGAAAGCATACTTGGGGAAGAGAGCCAGGAAGTTTCAGAAATATCGGATTTGTCAAAAAAGGGATATCAGTTTTTAAAAGAAGCTAAAATAACCGAAGCTATGGCGTGTTTTGAGAAGATCCTTATGGCGGACGAAAGCAACAACTATGCCCTGGTTGGTATGGGAGATGCAGCCCGGAAGCGGAATTCCTTTCGGGACGCGGTGGAGTACTACCGGCGCTGTCTTGCACATCATCCGGGGAATAACTACGCTCTTTTCGGACTTGCGGACTGTTACAAGGCCCTGAACCAGTACCATAAGGCAATAGAAATCTGGGAACAGTACCTCCTCCATGATGATAAAAACATTACCGTCCTGACCCGGGTTGCCGATGCGTACCGGAAGGTCCGGGATTTTAAACATTCCAAAGCGGTATACCTCCGTGTCCTAGAGATGGAGGATCAGAATCCCTATGCTATTATCGGCCTGGGACACCTGCACTACGATTTTAAGGAATACCGGGACGCCCTGTTTTATTGGGAAAAGATGCTGGAACACAACAAGGAAGGGGTAGATATCCGGGTGCTAACCTCTATAGGGAACTGCCACCGGAAGCTTAAGACCTTCGAGAGCGGCATCCCCTACTTTGAGCAGGCCCTGCAGCGGGATTCCTGCAATTTCTATGCCCTTTTTGGGCTGGCGGATTGTTACCGGGGCCTGAATCAGCAGTACCGGTCCCTGGACTATTGGAACCGCATCCTGGAGCAGGATCCCCGGAATAAGGTGATCCTGACCCGGGCGGGGGATGCCTACCGGAACCTCAACGATTATGACCGGTCTATGGAGTATTATCACCAGGCGCTAAACATAGAATTCGATACCTATGCGGTATTGGGGCTTGCGGTGGTGGCAAAAACCCAGGGCAAGCACGATGAAGCCATCGAATCCCTGCGGCGGCTCATACAGCAGGATCCGAAAAACTACCGTTTCTACATAGAAATCGCCGACTGTTGGCTTAAAAAGGGTGATAAAAGTAAGGCTATAGAATTTCTAGGGGAATTCCAAAAACTCGGTATACGGAATACAAACGTTACAGAATTTATGGATAAGCTCTGTTCCTGATGGCGGTTCTCTCGGGACTATCTCCGGAGCAGTTGGCGGAGCTATTGGAAGCCACACTGCCTGGACAGCCATCTTTCCGGACCGCCCAGATCTTTAAGTGGATAGCCCGGGGCGCCCTTTCCTTCAATGATATGACCGATCTTTCCCGGGAACTGCGGGAGGAGCTTTCCGCCCGGCATAGCCTCTACGGCAGCAGTATTGCTGATCGCCTGGAGGATCCGGACGGAACGGTAAAGCTCAAGATACGCCTGGCCGACGGGGCGATGGTTGAAGCGGTACTCCTCGCCGATGGCGAAGGCCGGCAAACCGCCTGTATCTCCACCCAGGCCGGCTGCCCCGTGGGTTGTGTATTCTGCAAAACCGGTTCCCTGGGCTTCCTCCGCAACCTTGAGTCCTACGAAATAGTGGAACAGTTCCTCCATATCCGTTCAATAAGTCCCACCATCGCAAACATCGTCATCATGGGTATGGGGGAACCCCTCCTTAATTTGGAGGAACTCCGTAAAGCCCTGGACATTATCACCCATAAAGACGGAATCGGTCTTTCCAAGCGGCGTATAACCCTTTCCACCAGCGGCATTGTGGAAGGTATCCGGCACTTGGCCGATGCGGGGCCGGATATACGTCTTGCGGTGTCCCTTACCACCGCGGACCCAACTCTGCGGGAACAGCTCATGCCCATAGGCCGGTCCAACCCGCTGCCGGAATTAAAGGAAGCTCTTCAGTATTACCAGAAGAAACGGAACCGCCGGATAACCCTGGAAACGGTGCTCCTGGGCGGCATAAACACCCGGAACGAAGACATCGACGCCCTGGTCAACTTTGCCCGTGGCCTGGATGCTGCGGTGAACCTTATCCCCTGGAACCCCGTAGAAGGTATGACATTTCGGGACCATGCGCTGCGGCAGCCGTCGGGCGCAGAAATCACCCAATTTACCCGGGAACTTACCCGGCGCGGCATCACCGTAACCCGCCGTTTCCGCAAAGGCAGCTCTATCGCCGGCGCCTGCGGCCAACTAGGTGAAATCCCGGTGAAGCCATGCGCCATTTGACTGGGTTTTCGAAAGCACACAATTGGTCGGGGGGGCCTGTCAGGAAGGAAACGTATGGGGCCTCCCAGAGGGTCCCTCCATACGTTTCCTTCCTGACACCCCACTCCGTACTAATTGAAGGTGTGCTTCCGTGCCTCCTAGGCGCATGGCTTCACCGGGCCGGTACGCTAAATGAAGCTTCTAACTATGCCCCAAGCGGGGATTACCGCTATACACCAAAGACCCCGCGTTCAACCCTGAAACAAGGTTTGGCAAATCGCAGAAAAGCATATACCCCCACCTTGTACCACCGGTTCTGCGAACCGGCAGAAAAAAATAGGCCCCTCACATAATACCCCAAACCCGTTACCCCCCTGAAACACCGTTCGGCAAACCGCAGAAAAGCATATACCCCCAACCTTGTACCACCGGTTCTGCGAACCGGCAGAAAAGAATAGGCCCAGATAAATTTATCGGGGGTGGCGGTGGAAAAGATATCAGGGGGACCCTTTGGGGGTTCCTGATATCTTTTCCAGCCGACAGGACCCCAATCAAAGTATCCGGGCCTATTCTTTTCTGTATACGTACTTGTAAATTTTAAACACCCCCTTTATAGTAACCATAGACAAACGGGGGACCATCACAGTGAATGAATTTGTCATTACGGCTACCCGATCAATGCGAAAATACGCCGCCCGGGTGGTTGGGGATCTGACAAAGTTTCCCAGTTTTTCCGCCCATGCGGATTCTATTAACAGAGTCGAGGCGTTAAAAACCGACCGTTTTGCCGATGGTGAAATGGAGGTAGCGGTTACGGAATCCCTGCGGGGGAAGGACGTGATCCTCTTTACCAGCTGTGCCAGAAATGAAGCGGATATCGGTGTTGAAGAAGCAAAGATTGAGCTGTACCATACAATAGACGCCCTGAAACGTTCCCAGGCGGAACGGATCACCGTGTTTGAACCCTTCGTTTCCTGCTCCCGATCCGACAGGACCACCCGGCGCAGTTCTGTGGGGCTCTGGGTACACTTCAAGATCCTCTCAACCATGGGAACCAACCACATTGTTACCTACCAGCTTCATTCGGATAAATCCAAGTCCATGTTGGACCCTACGGTCTGTCTTATCGACGATATACCCGCATTGACCCTCCTTAAAAAGTATCTCTGCGATACCTATATCCGGGACCTCAAAACCCTGGAAGAGGAAGTGCGCCCTAACTGGGCCTTCTGTTCGGTAGATGCGGGGGGCGAAAAATTGACCAGGCAGTTTGCCAATGCCTTTATGGCGCCCCTGGTGGTAGCCCATAAGCAGCGGGATTATTCAAAGTCCAATACCATAGAATCCATCAATATACTTTCCGCAGAGCCTATCGCGGGAAAGGTCCTTTGGGTAGTGGATGATATGATAGACACCGCAGGATCCGTGGTCAGCCTTATCCGGGCATTGGCGCCCTTCAAGCCGGCGGAAATCAATATCATCTCCACCCATGCCCTGTTCTCACCGCCTGCGGGGGAACGGCTTTCCCAGCTTTCCGCGGAGGGGCTCCTCAACCGCATCATCGTTACGGATACGGTGCACTGTGCCTGTGCGGCAACACTGAATATCCCCAATTTGGTGGTAGTACCATCGGCGGGTCTGTCCGCTAAAGTTGTCCGCACCATCGTTACTAATACTTCCGTGAACCAGCTGATGAAGCCGTTTAATGCGGAGGCTTATTTTAAAGAGCCTTACTTATTTAACCAAAACTAAAACAGAAAAG
>NZ_AEEA01000053.1 GCF_000297095.1 Treponema primitia ZAS-1
CACCGTGATTGATGTGGCCGGTAATTCGTCCCATACTAGCTCCTTGACCCGGGATATTAATTTAGACACCACGGCGCCGACCCTCACGATAAATTCGCCCGCCAGCATTAACATCGGGACCCCGGGCAACGGCAAATGGGCTGCCTTCAGCACTACGTTCATAGATATCTCTGGTACAGCCGCCGATGCCGCCCCAGGAACGGTAACCAGGATCCTCTATTACGATGCCGATGCGAGTGAAACTACCCCCCCTGCCCCGGGTGATTCGCGGTGGTTAACGGGAGCTGCAAATGGCGTTACCGGCGCCACCGGCTGGCGAATCGCCACGAATCTTACGGTCCCCTCTGAAGGAAACCGGCACATATGGATAGTTGCGGAAGACAGGATGGGACACCGGAACACGGACTTGACCTACACCAACAGCGCCACGGACATCGGAACGGTGGCCACGGTAAGCGCAGCATACTTCCCCTATACCTACGATAAAGCGGCTCCGCGCTTAACGGAAACTTCGGTTGGATCGGGAATCACCTGGAAAACCGGTGCGTTCACCCTGGATGGAATCGTCGGCGATTCCAATGCCCTAAAGTCCCTCAAAGTAACCCAGACCAAGGACGGCGATACCATAGGCGCTTATACCTATACCATTACACTGATTGACGATGTGGGTACTCCGGATCTCACTTTAAAAGGATTAGACTATCCCGGTTATACCGGCGGCTTTGCTGCCGCCGCCAACTGGAGTACCGGAAAACAGTTGATTGACGGTACAATCACTTTTAATACTCTTGATGCTCTTCCTCTTGATAAGTTCGGAAATCATGTCACGGATGGCGGCGTTTATTACTATACCATAGTTGCCACGGACATAGCGGAAAAAACAACCATACTTGAACGGGAAGTGATAGTCGATGTTGCCCCTCCCACGGTCTACGTTACCAATCCTCTTCCCGAAATAAGATGGTTCCAGGGAGGCGGAAGCATAGCCGGCCGCGTCTGGGATCCCCGTGTAACAACCGAACTTACCGAAGCGAGCGCTTCCGGGGTGGTCAGCAAACTCTACTACAAGAAAACCGCCCAGGGTGTCACTGAGACACTTCCTGCATCCGGCGCCGAAAGTTCCAGCGGCTGGTCTACGGCTTCCATGGACTCCCCGAACACCGCCAAATCATCCTGGAGTGTAGACATCGAAGACGCCGACCTGGAAGGGAAATACACCCTCCACCTCTACGCGGAAGATCAATCCGGAAACCGCAGTCCCATTGTAATTCGGAAATACGGAATAGATAAAACTTCCCCGGCCATAAATATTTTGGTGGATACAACCGATACCGGCGGCGATGCATCCTTCAGCAGCCGCATCGACCGGGATCTCCGCTTTAAGCTTTCCGGTACGACAATTGAAACCAACTCCGGTATTCAAACCTTCACCATCAGGCAGAGCAAAGACGGGGCCGCGGATATCAACATTACCGCTCAGCTAACAGCGGCGATAGCACCCGGCGCCATTTCCCCAAGCTGGGAACTGCTCTCCCTGCCCAGAAAATCCGATGGCTCGGTTATTGCCACCGCCGGCGCCGATCTAACGGCATGGCAAAACGGTGACTTTGACGGCGTTTATACCTACACCTTT
>NZ_AEEA01000054.1 GCF_000297095.1 Treponema primitia ZAS-1
TGGCGAACAGGCGGATTTGGAAATGCAAGTCCAACGCACCGACGACGACATTAAAGTGAGGGCTATCGTTTTAGGCGCCCGTATGCTTTCCGGACAGGCAAAACGGGGGGAGCAGTACAAGCAGATACGCCGGGTATATCAAATATTTTTCCTAAACTTCGTCCTCTTCCCCGGAAGCAGCAAGGTACCCCGGCGTTATTTTATGCAGGAAGAGGACGAGCATGACCGGTTAAGCGATGTGGTATGTTCAATTTTTTACGAACTCCCCAAATTGGACAAGCTGGTACAGGACTGTTTAAACGGCAAGCAGGACATATCCGTATTGCCGGC
>NZ_AEEA01000055.1 GCF_000297095.1 Treponema primitia ZAS-1
TTTCCAGTTTTCCCCCCGTTTAATCTGTTCGGTGACCATTTTGACGGCATATTCGGTAAGCCGTTTGCGCAGCCCGCCATAGGCGGAGACCTGGATTTCCACATCGATTACGATACCCGTTTTGGTATGGACCTTTACGTCCAAAACCCCTGCTTTGTCATCTGCAAACTCCCGTTTGAGATTGGGGTCCACGATGGTTAGGCTGTTGTATTCTGTCTCGGGCAGATTAAGGGCAGCCTTTAAAAACCCGGCAAGAATATCGATATTCCGCTGGTCGCCGAAGATAAGTTTGAAAACATAGTCCACCATAATTTTGAGCACTGGTTTTTTCATAAAAACCTCCTGCCCAAAATAGGGAACCAGGCCCTGGTTTTGCTTTAGTCTGCGGAAAAATATTTCTTTTTTTTAACGCGCCTAATTGGCCGCTGACTTCTTCCCAAGTGGCTTGAACTCTCCTGCCTCTTAGGGTTCAATAGAACCATGACCGCCGATGAAAAACTAAGCCTTGCCCATCTTCTAGACACAACCGGGGATTATCTCCGGGACGGTTATCGTCTGCCCAGGGTTGAATACGGATTCACCAATGACGGGGAGCTTCCCCCGATGGTATCGGCGCCCAATGCGGCGCTTCCCGATGCGGTATCGGTTCCCGGCAGCAGCGACACCCTGGATGGTATTGCCGCCGAAATAGGCGCCTGTACCGGATGCCCCCTTCACAGCGGGCGGACAAAGGCCGTTCCCGGCGAGGGGGCAGCCCAGCCCCTGGTGATGATCATAGGCGAAGGTCCCGGAGCGGACGAAGACGCTTCGGGGAGGCCCTTTGTGGGAAAGGCGGGACAGCTGCTGGACAAGATGCTTTCCGCAGTGGGCCTGTCCCGGGAAAAGAACTGCTTTATCTCCAATGTGGTAAAGTGCCGGCCTCCGAACAACCGGGACCCCTTGCCGGAAGAGATGGGGCCTTGTTCCCGTTTTCTTGCCCGGCAAATAACCCTGCTTAATCCTAAGATTATCCTCTGTGTGGGCAGGATTTCCGCCCAGGCTCTGTTAAAGACCGGCGCGTCCATAGGGAGCCTTCGTGGAAGCTTTAATCCCTATCAGCTTGCGGATGATCTGGTCATTCCCCTGCTGGCTACCTACCACCCCAGCGCCATACTCCGGGACGAATCCTACAAACGCCCCGCCTGGGAGGATCTCAAGCTGCTCCGGCAGCGGCTTATGGAATTAGACTCAAACTACGCCCTGGAAGCAGGGGAAGGCGGCCGGTAGCTTGACCCCTACCCCACCCTATTTCGATCTCGTCTTTGATGTTCCTATCCGGGAAAATCCGGTTTTTACCTACCGTGGGGATCCGAAAGGAGAAGCGGGTGTCGGAAAGCGGGTCATGGCCCCCTTTGGCCGCCGGGAGATGACGGGCTATATCATCGGCGAACGGGCAGAGCCGGCGGCGGGGCTAAGCGAAGGGTCGATAAAGGCTATACGCCGGGTGGTGGACGCCGAACCGATCTTTGATGAATCGGACATTGATCTGGCCAGATGGATGGCGGGCTATTACCTCTGCGGTCTTGGAGAAGCCCTGGCGGCGATGATCCCCTCCGGTCGGCGGGTCGGCGGTTATTCAAGCTTTCCGGATGATCCGGGAGATATAGCCCGGGAAGCCCTTGCCCTGTCGGATGAACAGGAAAAAGCCCTGGCGGCGATTACCGCAGCCGCGGCACCCGCAGAAAAACTGCGCCCCTTCTATCTGTTCGGTATCACCGGTTCGGGGAAAACTGAGGTGTTCCTCCGTTCGGCGGAGTCGGTGATCCGGGACGGCAAATCGGTGATCTACCTGGTCCCGGAAATCTCCCTGACCCACCAAACCGCCGAAGCTATCGGCAAACGCTTCGGCCCCATAGCTGCCACCATCCATTCCGGCATGAGCCCCGGCAAACGCCTGGCCGAATGGCTCCGTATCCGTTCCGGGGAAGTCCGTATCGTAGTGGGTCCCCGGAGCGCCGTCTTTGCCCCCCTGCGGAACCTGGGGTTAATCATCATCGACGAGGAGCATGACGGTTCCTATAAGTCCGGGAATACCCCCCGCTACCATGCCCGGCAGGTGGCTATGCGCCGGAGCTCCATTACCGGCGCCCGGCTGGTGATGGGATCCGCCACCCCTTCGGTGGAGGCTTGGAAACTCATGTCGAGCCCAGGTTCGAAGGAAGCGGGCATTACCCGGCTGGACCTGACCCGGCGGCTTTCCGGGGGAAGTCCTCCGGAGATTATCCCCGTAAGCCTGGAACATACCGAAGGCTGTCTGACCACAGAGCTGAAGGAGGAGATACGGAAAACCGCCCAGCTTGGCCGGCAGAGTATACTCTTCCTAAACCGTCGAGGCTTTGCCTATTTTTACCATTGCAAGCAATGCGGTTACGAGCTTACCTGTAAGCACTGTTCCGTGTCCCTGACCTACCACAAGAGCAAGGGCCGGGCGGTCTGTCATTATTGCGGGTACTCCGTAATTCCCCCAAGAGCCTGTCCCCAGTGCGGTTCCCTGGAAGCGGGGTTTACCGGCTTTGGCACGGAGATGATCGAGGAAGAGGTTGGCCGGACCTTCCCGGAACTGCGTTTACGCCGGGCCGATGCGGATACCACCGGGCGCAAGGGCAGCCTGGCGGAAACCCTGGACATTTTCAAGGCCGGGGGCATCGACATACTCCTGGGAACCCAGATGGTGGCAAAGGGGCTTAACTTCCCCGGGGTACGGCTGGTCGGGGTAGTATTGGCGGATACGGGGCTCCATCTCCCGGACTTCCGGGCGGCGGAGCGGACCTTCTCCCTGATCGTCCAGGTTGCCGGCCGGGCGGGCCGCTATTTCCCCGACGGTAAGGTGATTGTCCAAACCCTCAGGCCAAACGACCCGGCCATACTGCGGGCCTGTGCGCTGGATGTGGAGGGCTTCTTTGCAGCGGAACTGGCCCAGCGGGAAATGCTGGGCTTCCCGCCCTATACCCGGCTCATTCGTTTTACGGTACGCGCTAAAGAGGCGCCCAGGGCCGATGCCGCCATCAAACGGCTGGCAGGCATTGCCTCGCCCCTGATCCCCCGGGACGCTGATATCCTGGGCCCTGCGGAGTGCCCCATCGGCATAATCTCGGGAAACCACCGGCGGCAGCTTATACTCCGGGGAAAGGGCATGGGGACCCTCCACGGGGCAGCAAAGGCTATCCTGGACAGCTACGAGAAGGGACGGGACGCCAAGGCCTACCTTGAGGTGGACGTGGACCCCGTAAGTCTCCTATAATTCTTCCAGGAAGTCGATATTTCCCGCTTCGATTTTCATGATCTTATTCACCCGCTGTTCGTGCCGCCCGCCCCTTTCAAATTCAGTTTCGAGCCATATCTTTACAAGAAGCTTTGCCAGATCGATACCAAGCACCCTGGCGCCCAGGGCAAGCATGTTGGTGTTGTTATGCTGTCTGGAAAGCATTGCGGTATAACAGTCGGTACATGCCACGCAGCGGATACCCTTCACCTTATTTGCAGAAAGAGACATGCCCACCCCGGTTCCGCAGATAATGATACCCCTATCACATTCACCGGAGCTAACCGCTTTAGCTGCCAAATACCCCCACTTGGGGTAATCGGTCCGTCCGTTCGTGGTAGGGCCCAAATCTTTAAAGGGCAGTTTCAGCTCCTCCAGGTAACGGCTTATTTCCTGCTTCATCTCAAATCCCGCGTGATCACTTGCAAGGACTATCATTACTTACCTCCAAAACATTATTATATAAAAGGTTGACAATTATAACCATATCCCTCAATATAAAACTATGACCCAATCTCTGGAAGATTATCTTGAAATGGTGAGTTTCCTCTCCGATGAAGGTGAAGTCCGGGTTACGGATATTGCATCCCGGCTGGGGGTTTCTAAGCCTTCGGTGCTTACTGCCCTCAAGGCTCTGGAGGAACAGGGGCTTTTGGAACACGAACGATACCGCACTGTTACCCTGACCCAGAAGGGGGCTATCCAGGCTGCGGAAATCCGGGACCGCCATAACTTCCTCACCGGTTTTCTCCGGGACACCGTTGGGGTAAACGCTGAAACTGCGGAAGAGGATGCCTGCAAGATGGAGCATATCCTTTCCGAAGAAACCCTCAAAAAATTAAAGCTCCTTGCCCGCACTAAGAAAAAAGTCTAAGCAATCTTGTCTCCCCTGAATGATCAATTTGAAAGCTACTACAACACTATTTACGGAAAGCGCTGGACCGGTTTACGGGAAAGCCTTATTAAAGAAAGTAAACCCATCCCCTACAGTGACGGTCTCGTTACACCCTATATGCTGGACCATGCTTCTGTCCTGGCCGCCCTTTCCCTGCGTGTTCCCGATGAAGGGCAAATTCTGGATGCCTGCGCCGCCCCGGGCGGAAAGAGCCTGGTGATTGCTTCAATTATGTGTCCACAGTCTACACTCCTCTCAAACGAGCTGTCCGGCGAAAGAAGGCGACGGCTTGTAAAGGTACTGGACGAACACCTGCCGCCGGAAAAGCGGGAACGGGTTACCGTCTCTGGTTTTGACGCTGCTGCGGCGGGGGGTAAGAAAAGTGAACATACGCGTTTTACAGCAATACTACTGGATGCTCCCTGTTCCAGTGAACGTCATGTTATCAATAATGAAAAAGCCCTTGCGGAATGGACACCAGCCCGCCCCCGATTTCTCGCCAAACGGCAATGGGCGCTGCTTTCCTCAGCATTTCTGTTGTTACAACCCGGCGCTTCCCTGGTCTACGCGACCTGCGCTCTTTCGCCGGAAGAAAACGACGGCGTGGCTTCCCGGCTTGTTGAAAAATACCGGGGCACAGTACTATTGGACCATCCGGATTTTAGCGAAGGTGAAGAAACAAAATATGGCAGAATTATTTTGCCGGATCTATGCGGCGGTATGGGACCCATGTATGTGGCGAGGTTTAAGAAGGCGATCCTCACCCCCTGAAATACTCCACCTTCCACAAAAACAACCCATTCGGCGGAACCGTGGGCCCCGCCATGCTTCGGTCTCCGGTTTCGATGATCCGTTTCAATTCTTCCGGCGATTTCCCCTTCTCCTCATAGTGTAACAGTGTTCCTACAACCGATCGGACCATCTTCCACAAAAAAGCATTAGCCTGAATTTCAAAAATAAGGGTATCATCCTGAACGGTAAAACCGGCATGATAAAAATAGCGGCTCCTGGATTTGCTGGGGTCCTGGGGCCAGGCAAAGAGTGAACAATCCAGCTCCCCGCGAAATAGCCGGGCATAATCGTTCAGCAGATCCAGATGGGGGCGGCGCCAAAGCTGAAGGTTATAGCGCAGTTCATGGGGCAGCGCCGGACGGCCGCAGATTAGGTGGTAACGGTAGCTGCGGGAACGGGCGTCGAAGCGGGCGTGGAAATCCGGCAGGGTAACACCGGCTTCCAGGATCCGGATATCCCGGGGGAGCAGGCTGTTCAAGGCCTGAACAAACCGTTCCGCAGGAATACTGCTGATAGGCGTAGTAAAATTAGCCACCTGCCCTGCGGCGTGAACCCCCGCGTCGGTTCTTCCTGAACCGGTAAGAACAACAGGGTGCTTGTGGATCCGTTCCAGAGCTGCTTCAATGGTTCCCTGGACAGTCCTGTTACAGCCCTGGCGCTGCCATCCGGAAAAATCCGTTCCGTCATAGGCGATGAGCAGCTTAATATTACGAAGGGTACTAGGCATCGATTTGCGTTATTTCTTTATTGATGCTCTCGTAGAGGGACCGTGCGCTTTCCAGGAGGGAACCGGGTTTGGACTTGGAGGACTTGCCCATGCCGAAGATCTTTGCCACCGTACGTTTTGCTTCTTCCAAAGACGCGATACGCTGGGCGGCATCGGCCATGGGGCCGTACTTTGACTTCAACAGGGCACAGAGATACAGGGCGCCCTCATAGGAATAGTTTTTGTCCGTATCGGGGCCAAAGCCCTTAAGGCTCGACAGGCTCTCTATGCCCGATTGTTCCCGCCGTATGGCATCATTGTAAAGAAACTCCGCCTTCTTTTTAAAAAGCGTGGCCACCCAGTCGTAATGCTGTCCGGGGTATTTTTTATTGATCTCGTCCAGAAGCCACCCTGTCCGCAGGGCTGCCATACCCTGTTTGATGGTGGGTGAAAATTCCTTGGAGAAAAAGTCGTAACACCGGAGTACTAAGTACAGGGAAGCGGCGCCGGAAATAAGCCCGCGGTTTTCATAGAAATCTACATTGGGAAAAATCTGCAGGGTGTCTTTTTTTCGTTTTTCCTGATCCGCCAGCGCCTTCTGGCGGTTCGTCTTTGGGAAGGTCATAAAATCATTATCCATGGAGGCAAACCAGCATTCAGGACAAACCGTAGCCTGATATGCCAGGGGGTAAATTTCCCCGTACCGTAAGGATGGTTCATAGAGACGGTGGAGTTCGTCCGTAAGATCCCCGGCGATAAGCCGTCCGCTGCCGGTAAGCAGCTCTTCCCGGTGGAAATCAGCGCCGCAGACAGGACAGATATAGGATTCCTTGGATTGAAAAGATATTTTTACTTCCCGTTCTTCACTCTTCATGAATATTTTCCGTCCTAATCTTTTTCCAATACCACCATGGCAATAGCGTTCTCCCGCTCATGGGTTAGGGATATGTGTATTTTCGTAGCGCCGCTCCGCTTCAGGGCAGAAGAGGCGGTTCCAAAAACCTCTATTTCCGGCATACCGTTATGACGGTTTACTACCAGTATATCCCGGAGAACTATCCCCGCAAGACCGGTACCCAGAGCTTTTCCAAAAGCTTCCTTTGCGGCAAACCGGGCCGATAAAGAAAGGAATGCGCCGTTTCCCTTGGACAGGGATGCTGAAAGCTCCTGGGGATGAAAATACCGTTCCAGTAAGCCCGGAATTGTACGCCACCGTTCCAGGCGGCGCACATACACCACATCAACCCCGATACCTATAATCAACAGGGGAACCTCCGGTTGCGTGTCATGATCCCCCGGTTCCAATACTGTGCTGCTGCCGCCGGCGAATTTGGATCAGCACATTTTCCGGGTCCTGGCGGATAAGGGTAAACATGACGGGAAACAGCGCCGAAACCGGCAGCAGGAATTCACCTATAGAATTAATTGAAGAACACTCCACGTAGAGGCTGACATCCTGGGGTTTTATTTTATTGAACGTGGTCTGTCCCCCCTCAATACGGATGGAGCCCGCTGCAATTTCCAGCTCACCGGAAAATTGTTCATCCAGATTATTTATCCTGATGGGAATATCCTCAAAATTTTGAATCCGCAGCTGTTCCCGAATAACACCATGGAATTCGATAAGCCCGTTTCCCCGAATACTAAGAAGGGGCTGCGGGTTCAAAATCCGCACGGTGGTGGAGAAATCAACAGACCTGCCGGTAAGTTCAACAAAATTGGTGGACAGTTCAGAAACATCCATTAACAATCCCTTGGGCCCGTCAATAACCACATGGGCCGGGTCCAGGGTATATTCTCCCAACTCATAGCCCGGTTCAAGGGCGCCGCTGAAACTAGCCTTTATGGGGACAGTTTTACTAAGACGTTCATCCAGGGAAAGTATCACCTCCAGGGGATCCACCGATATCTCCAGGGCTTCGGCGCGCAGGGCAGTCCCCTTTTTACGGATCTGCACCGGCGCCCGATAGGTTCCCGGCTCGGTATACTTGTTAAGATCAATATAGGCTTGGATATCATCTTCCAGAATAGGGTAAATGGTATTGGCATCCCCCCGGAGGGTAATTCCGATTAGCCCCGGATAGGGGCCGGCTGGAGTCAGACTGCTATCGGTTTCTACACTGAGGGGAACCGAAAAAAACCGTTCCTCCTGGAGGCTCATACGGTGAAAGACAAAAAGCATGATGGCTAGGGCAATGGAAATGACCTTAGCCGGCCAGTTTTCCGCAATCTTGGCAAGCATGGGACCAATGGTCAGCTTTCTATCGTTCAACGAAAACATCCTTTCCGTCATCAAGGGCCGAATCCAGGGCAACCTCGACGGAACCGGTTTTTTGCTCCGAATCTCCGCCCCGCACCCCGCGGTCAAGGAGTTCCTTAAGTTTACGCTGAACCTCTATGGGGGACAGATCGTAGTACAGCTTACCGTCCACCGCCAAAGAAATAGCGCCGGTTTCTTCCGAAACCACCAGGATCACCGCGTCGGACTGTTCCGACATGCCCAGTGAAGCCCGGTGCCTGGTACCAAAGCTCTTCCGGATATCCTGCTGCTCCGAAAGTGGCAGGAAGCATCCTGCGGCGGTGATACGGCCGTTCTGGATGATCATGGCTCCGTCATGAAGGGGGCCGTCAAATTCAAAGATCGCCACAATAAGACTGGAACTAATCTCGCCGTTTATCCGTGTACCGGTTTCGATAATACTTTTAATATTAATCCGCCGGGGAAAAACCACCAGAGCCCCCCGGCGTTCCTGGGACAGGATCTCCGCAGCGGTTATAACCGCTTCAAGCTGCCCTATCCGGGGCTTGCTGTCCGGACGGAACAGTTCCCCCTGGCCCAGGCGTATAAATATTTTCCGGAGTTCCGGCTGAAAAACGATGGCTATGGCGATAAAAAGTCCGGGCGCCAGGATAGTAAGAAGCCATTGGAGGGTAGTTAGCTTAAAAAGATAGGCTATGCCGTAAAACAGGGCAAGGAAACCGGCGCCTTTAACGAGCTGAACCGCCTGGGTCTTCACCAGGAGGTCATAAGCCTTGTAAAGGAGGAACGCCAAAATGGCTATATCCACCACCGGGCGGATTATGTCATAAATTGATGTTAAGCGTTGAAACCATTCCATTATTTTGTCGCTTTATAACAAACAAAGCCGCGGAAAAACACCCCGCGGCCTAAAATAAGGGCTCATTTGTTCTTGTGTCGATTCTTTCTGAGCTTCTTCTTCCGCTTATGGGTTGCAATTTTTCGTAGTTTGCGCTTTCTTCCGCAGGGCACTTCGGCGACTCCTTTCCTTAAGATTGCTCTAGATAGTATGGGTTACAATAAAAAAAAGGTCAATAGGTTTTATCCCCTAATTACCGAATTTTCTCATTATTGTCCCCCTACTTCCGTCCCACCGCAATAAGCATCTCCGCCCGGTGATCGTATGGGGCTTCTTCCCAGCTGCCGTAGAGTTCCACCGCCCTAAACCCTGCGTCAAAGAGAAGCTGCCGTAATTCAGCTGCGGAGTAAAGGCGCTGGATAAAGGTCTTTTCTATCCGTTCCCCGTTTTTGATGAGTATCCACCGGTTTTTTAGGCCCGCCCAGGAATCTACCGGGGCATATTCCGTAAGGACCGTGTACCCTGCCCTTTCAAACCACTCGGTTTCAACAAAGTCCCGGACGGCGATCTCCTTGCCAAGGGTTTCGATAATAAAACTGCCACCGGGTTTGA
Organism: Treponema primitia ZAS-1; assembly: GCF_000297095.1. Taxonomy (NCBI): domain Bacteria; kingdom Pseudomonadati; phylum Spirochaetota; class Spirochaetia; order Treponematales; family Treponemataceae; genus Treponema; species Treponema primitia. The sequence goes on from NZ_AEEA01000055.1 coordinate 9,405, forward strand.
GGGACTCCCGGGCATTTTTCGCAAAGAGCAGATCGTCCTTTGGGTCATCGAAGTAGCCAAAGGAAATATAGAGATTCAGCGCCAGATCAAAGGCATTAGGCTGCTTAAACACACGAACATCCTGCTGGATAAATTCGATATCCAGCTTTTCATAGGCCGCATCTTCCCTTCCGGTATTAAGGTATGTTTCTGTAATATCAACGCCGGTAACAGAGAAGCCCCGGCGGGCCAATTCCAGGGCTATCCTGCCGAACCCGCAGCAAAGATCCAGGACTTTTGGCCCCCCAGGATCAGCAGTATTGTTGTACAGATCCAGGCGCGCTATCCCCGTAACGCCGTCTGCTACCAGCGGTACTTCGTCCCAGCGCTTCCGGTCAAACATGATGGGGCCGTAGTTTTCCCAGAAATGTATATCCTCAAACCATTCCGGCATTCTTTACTGGACCTCGATTTTTTTTACTGCCTTTGAAGAAAGCCGTATCCCCCCGGCCTTGAGTCCCCGAACCGCGTAATTATGGGCCTTAAAGTTTTCCGTAAGCACCTTGAGCCGGGGTTTGGGAGTATAATGGAGGGTGAACATAAATTTTTGACGTGTATCAATATGCAGTACCACTGCGCCCTCCGGTACCAGGGAGTAATCCTTGTTCATGATCCACCCTTCTATGACACAGCGTTTTATAAAGGGATGGCCGCTTTCCGCTTCCTTATAAATAACGGTGAACACCGTTGCGGCGAGCAGCTCTTTTTCCGCTACGCTGATCCACCAGGCCTTAGGCCCTATAAAGGTCTTTTCCGGGAGATCCGTAACAGACCAGGCGCCGTTATTTCTGAGGGTGAGGATACGATCAAAGGGTGATACCTCCGCTGCGATTTCTCCTGAAACGGTGGTTCCAAGATAGCCCGTCTCCCGGTCGTATTTAAGCTCCAGGTCCTTCTTAACCACTTCCTTTACATCGACTTTGTCAAATTTAATAAGTTCAGTTTTACGGGCGCCCTTGCCAAGATCCTCATTAGCCTTTACCTTGGCAATGATGCTGTCAAGAAAACTTAAAGCATAGGCGGTAATATTTTTAAGATGATGGTTAATTTCTTTTATACGCGCCTGGATCTCCGCCATCTCCGCCCGGGCCTTGTTGATATCGTAGAGGGATATGCGGCGTATGGGGATGCGCAGCAGGTGTTCCACATCCTCGGGGCTGACCCCACGGGAACCTATTTCCTTAAGGAAGGGTTTAAAACCATCTACCACCGCCTTCTGTACCCCCTCGGCGGTCTTCATTTTCTCGATGCCCTTGTATATCCGTTCCTCAATAAAGATGCGTTCCAGGGTACGTAGGTGGAGCTTATCCTGGAGTTCTTTCTTCTCCAGTTCCAGTTCCTGGGTAAGCACCTTTACTAACTGTTTAGCGTGGCTCTTGATTATCGCGGTAACGGTAGTTACCACCGGGTAGTTGTCCTTGATAACCAGAAGGTTTACCGATATGGACTGCTCGCATTCGGTAAAGGCAAAAAGGGCGTTCACCGTTTCTTCGGAATAAACCCCCCGGGCCAGCTTAACCTCGATCTCCACATTTTCGGTGGTAAAATCGTTGATGGACTGAATTTTTATCCGGCCCGCCTTCGCGGCGGTCTCCACACTGTTAATTAAACTTTCTGTGGTGGAACCGAAGGGCAGTTCCCGTATGACGATCCGCTTGGGATCCGATGTATCCAGCTTGGCCCGGACCAGGACTCTGCCGTTTCCGTCCTTGTAGTCCGACACGTCCACTAAACCCCCGGTGGGGAAATCCGGGAACAGCTGAAAACTTTTTCCGGAAAGGCAGGCCTTCTCCGCCTCTAATACCTCAATAATATTGTGGGGCAGTATCTTTGTGGACATCCCCACGGCGATCCCCTCGGCCCCCATGACCAGGACCACCGGGATCTTGGCGGGATACGCCACAGGTTCCCTGTTCCGCCCATCGTAGGAATCCACCCAGGGAGTAAGCTTGGGGTTATAGAAGATGTCCTTAGCCAGGGAGGTGATGCGGCACTCAATATACCGGGCCGCGGAAGCTTCGTCCCCGGTATAGATGTTCCCAAAGTTCCCCTGGCGGTCAATGAAAAAATCCTTATTCGCCAACACCACCAGGGCTGACCCGATCGAAGCATCACCATGGGGGTGGTACTTCATGCAGGCCCCAACTACGTTGGCCACCTTGTGGTACTTACCGTCATCCATCTCAAAGAGGGTGTGGATGATGCGCCGCTGAACCGGCTTCAATCCATCCTCAAGATCCGGAATAGCCCGGTCCTTGATAACGTAGGAAGCGTATTCCAAAAAGTTTCTGTCGAAGAGGTTTTTTACGTAAGCCATTTATACCATTACCCCGCGTTGTCTATTAAATTTTTCATAATATAGTCCCGGCGTTCCGGGGTGTTTTTTCCCATATAGAAGTTGAGTACCTGGGGCACCGCTTTTAGGGTGCTTATCGATACAGGAACCAGCCGTATATCCTCGCCGATAAACTGGCCGAATTCCTTGGGGCTTATTTCTCCCAATCCTTTGAATCGGGTTACTTCACTCTGACTGCCTAAGCTGGTGGTGGCGTCATCCCGTTCCTTTTCGTTGTAGCAGTACCGGGTCTCCTTCTTTGTCCGTACCCGGAAAAGTGGGGTCTCCAGAATAAATACCCTGCCGCTGGTAACCAGTTCCTCAAAGTAGGAAAGGAAAAAGGTGAGCAGGAGGTTGCGGATATGGAAGCCGTCAAAGTCCGCATCCGTGGCGATAACGATCTTCGCATAACGGAGGCCGGAGACATCGCTTTCGATGCCCAGGGCCATCATCATATTGTACAACTCTTCGTTTTTGTAGATCGCCGCCCGTTTTTTACCGTACATATTTTCTATCTTTCCGCGGAGGGAAAAGAGGGCCTGGGTCATCACATCCCTGCTTGAAACCATGGACCCCGAGGCGGAATCTCCCTCGGTAAGAAAGAGCATGGTGTTTTCCCCCTTATCACCGTCCTCAAGATGGAACTTACAGTCCTTCAGTTTTGGTATCTTCAGGGTAATTTTTTTGGCCGCTTCCCGGGCTTCCTTCTTGACCACATTGAGCTCGGTCCGCAGTTTTTCGTTGGCGATAATCTTCAGTTCCAGTTTCTTGGCGGCCTCGCCGTTCTTGTGGAGCCAGTCCTCCACCGCATCCTTAACCTCCTGAACTACCCAGCCGCGTATATCCGAGTTCCCCAGCTTGTTCTTGGTTTGACTTTCGAATACCGGGCTTTTTAGTTTTACTGCGATTGCTGCGGTTGTTCCCTCCCGTATATCCTCACTGCGATAATCCTTCTTGAAAAAAGTCTGTATACCCTTGAGAAACCCTTCCTTAAAAGCGGAAAGGTGGGTTCCCCCGTCGGAGGTGAACTGGCCGTTCACAAAGGAAAAGTATTCCTCCCCGTAGTGATTGTCCCCCGAGGCATGGGTAAAGGCAAACTCCAAATGTTCTCCCTTATAGTAACCGATGGGATAGATACCGTCATCACCGATTTCTTCTGTAAGAAGATCGTGGAGACCATGTTGGGATATATAGGATTTGCCGTTGAGGTTAAGGGTAAGGCCCGTGTTGAGGTAGGCGTAGTTCTGCATACGCCGCTCGATAAATTCCAGGTTGAACTGGTACTCCCCAAAGATATCCGCATCCGGGGTAAACTCCACATAGGTGCCGTCCTTTTGCTTGTCCTTCAGCTTTCCCTTCCGCTGGGATTTCAGGGCGCCCCGTTCAAAAACGGCTTCGGCATATTGGCCGTCACGAAAGGCAAGTACGCGGAAGTGGGAAGACAGGGCGTTCACCGCCTTGGTACCAACGCCGTTTAACCCCACGGAAAATTGGAACACATCATCGTTATACTTCGCCCCGGTATTGATCACCGAAACACATTCCACCAGCTTTCCCAGTGGGATACCCCGGCCATAGTCCCGTATCCTTGCGCTGCCATCCTTAACCGACACCTCAATGAGTTTTCCGTTTCCCATGATGAACTCGTCGATGCCGTTATCAATAACTTCCTTGAGGAGTACATAGATGCCGTCATCGGGGTTGGATCCATCCCCCAGGCGGCCTATATACATACCGGTCCGCAGACGGATGTGTTCCAGGGAGGACAGGGTCTTTATTTTAGACTCGTCGTAAACCCCTGCGCCCCCTCCCTTAGCGGACGCCTTAGCAGGGGCCTTAAGCGCCGTCTTCGTTGAAGGCGATGCTTTTGCCGCCTGTGCTTTTAGCTCCGCCGCCCGTGCGGCCAGACCTGTTTTCGGTTTGTCGGATTTTTTTGCTTGTACTTTTGCCACAATGATTCCCTATATTTCCATCAATTTTTGTATACGCCGGTTCGACTCTTCAATCTGTTTTTCCAAACCGGTAATAGCATCCTCACTGGCGGCAATACGCTGCCGGTGAGCTGTTATAGACTTTTCCATCCTGTCTATGCCATCCCTGGCCTCATCGATAAGCAGGGATGCCCGCAGTTTCTCAATACTCGCGTCATATTCGGCTATTTCTTCCCGCAGCTTCCGGATCTTTTCCAGGGTGACCTTATTCTCATCCCGTAACAAGGCTCTTTCCGTTATTTGCAACGAAGTTTCCCGCGCAGCGGACTCATCCTCTACTGTATCGGCGAAATGGGCGCCGAAGCGTACATATAAGCCATGGAGCTGTTCCCTGGCGTGGATAATATGCCGTTCCAGGTCCTTGGTTTTTTTTACCGGGCTGATAGTCCGGGGAGGGTCGCTGCCCTCCGAGCCGAGAGCGTCTTTTATTTTTCGCCGCTCACTCCGCATCTGGCTAAGGGATTGGCCAAGTTCCGTAAGTTCCTGCCGTATAGTGAAAACCGGATCTAAAATTTCTACGATAAGAGGATTATCCTGATCCTCCGCCATTTCCTGGATATCCGGGGAGGAGAATTTTTCTCCCGCCGCTATATAAACCCGCTCCAAGCTGGCTTGGCTCTTTGATATCATCGAACGGAGCACCATCCCCTGGGTATTATTACCAATCCAGGTAAAAATATTTACATGTTTCCCCTCATCAAGTTCCCGCTGCCGATCTTCCAGGGACTGAATCTTCTGAATCAAGGTATCCGCCTGTCCTTTGAAAAACGCCGCTACATCGGTTTCAATGACAGCCACCCCTAAACGGGCGTATAGTACCGATAATTCCTTGTTTTTTGAAGAATTTATCTTCTCTTTCTCGCTTATTTCCCCTTCCAAATCCTTCAAACGAAGAATATCCGCTTCTATAATTCTGATACTTTCTTCCGAATCGGAGATTTCTCCGAGAATACGATGATATTCCCCTACTTCTCCGGCAAAATACCCTTCCCCTTCCCTATCCAAGCGGGTAAGAAGGTTTTCTCCGAGTTTTTCCAATATTCCGTTTACGGTTCCTTCGGTTTCCCGCCGCTTTTCTTCCAGTTCCCGGATCGATTTTTTTCTTTCATCCATGTATTTACTATACGCTTAGACATTTTTCTTGACAATCCGCCCTTACCGATTCATGATAGACTTGTCGAAAATACATCAAGGAGAGTGTCATGAGTTATACCACGGATCTTATCAAAAATGTCACCATAGCCGGCCATGGTGGGACCGGTAAAACAACCCTTTTTGAACGGCTTCTCTTTGCCGGTAACGCACTGCCTAAGCCCGAAACCGTCGAATCCGGAAAGACCGTGGGGGACTCCAGCCCGGAAGAAATTGAACGAAAGATATCCATCCATGCCGCATTGGCCCATATTGATCGGAATGGTAAGAAAATCAATATTTTTGATACCCCCGGATCTTCGGATTTTATCGGGGACGTGATCCTCACTTTCCGCGCCTCGGAATTTGCCGTTCTGACCGTAGATGGCCGTTCCGGTGTCCAGATTGAGACGGTCAAGCTTTGGCGCAATCTGGAGGGCCGCAAAAAGCCTCGGGGTTTCTATATTACCAAGTTGGACGAAGAGCGGGCCGATTTTAACAAGGTCCTGATTGATATAAAAGAAAAATTCAAGGTTGATCCGGTACCTTTAAGCCTGCCCATGGGTGCAGGCCCCGCCTTTACCGGGGTTATCGACGTATTGCATGAAAAGGCCTGGTTTATTGACCAGGGTGGGGGTTTAGAAAAAGAGGGGGCCATCCCCGCTGAGTTTAAGGAAGCCGTCGCTGCCGCCCGGGAACGGCTTATTGAAGCCGCCGCTGAGGGGGATGACAACCTAATGGAGCATTATATCAATAAGGGCGCCCTGGAAGCGGAGGAAATTTACAAGGGACTTATCGAGGCCCTGGCGGATCATAAGATAATTCCCGCCTTTGCCGGGTCGGCTCTTAAAAATTCCGGCCTTGTGCCCTTCCTGGATTTTCTCGCCGAAGTCAGTCCCACCCCCAATACTGCCAAGGATTTGGTTCTGGATGGAGAAGGAAATCAAAAAGAAATACCTATCGATTCGGATAAACCCCTTTCCGCCCTGGTTATTAAGACCACCTACGACCAGTTTTCGGGCAAACTGTCCTGGATCAAGGTTATTACGGGCAAGCTGGCCGCCGAATCGGAGGCCTATAATGTTTCGGAAAACAAAAAAGAGCGGATAGGCAAATTATATACCTGTGTAGGAAAAAAACTGGAGGAGGTGAAGGAATTTTTCGCCGGAGATGTGGGGATCGTATCTAAATCACCGACCCTCAGAACGAATGATACCATCAGCGCCGTCGATTCGGCGTTCAAGTTTCTGTCCCTGCGGCTTCCCGAACCGGTCCATTCGGTGGCGGTTAATGCGGCGGCTAAAAAAGATGACGATAAGCTTGGGGAATTCCTCGTCCGGGCGGCGGATGAAGACCATACGTTCCGCTATCAGTTTAATGTGGAAACTAAGGAGACGGTAATCTCCGGTATGGGCGAGCTCCAGGTGAATATTATTTTAGACAAGATAAAGCAAAATCAGAAGATAGAAGTGGAAACCCACATTCCCCGGGTAGCCTACCGGGAAACCATTACCAAAAAGTCCAACGCCGAATATACCCACAAAAAGCAAACCGGCGGCCATGGCCAGTACGGTAAGGTACTGCTGGAAATTGCCCCCCTCAAGCGGGGTGAAAATTATCAGTTTGTTAACGCCATCTTTGGCGGATCCATCCCAAAGAACTATATCCCCGGAGTTGAGAAGGGGGTCGTGGAGGGGATGGCTGCGGGTACCATGGCGGGCTATCCCGTGGTGGACGTGGAAGTTAAGATTGTTGATGGTAAATACCACCCCGTAGATTCTTCGGAATTGGCCTTTAAACTCGCCGCCCGGAACGCCTTTCGGGAAGCCATGCGCCAGGCCGCCCCTACCCTGCTGGAACCCGTGAATAACCTTACGGTCTTTGTGGAAGATAAATATCTGGGGGATGTTATGTCCGATCTTTCGAGTAAACGGGGGAAGATCCTCGGACAGGATTCACTGGGCGGCGGTATCGAAGAGATCCGCGCCCAGGTTCCCCTGGCGGAACTGTTGCGCTACTCCATAGACCTGCGCTCCATCACCAGCGGCACCGGCTCCTTCAGCGTGGGGTTTGACCACTACGCGCCCATATCAGGCCGTATCGCCGAAGATGTGATCAAAGCATCGGAGGCCTTCAGGGTGAAGGAAGAGGAGGAGTAAAAACCCCTACTACCCTTTCCGCCCGGAGATAGGCGCATAGCCAAGACGTTTCTGAACGCACTTATAGGCTGGCCGTATTATCTTGCCGCCGGATACTATTTCCTCCATGCGGTGGGCGCACCAGCCTGCCACACGGCTTACCGCGAAGATAGGAGTATAGAGTTCTTCCGGTATGCCCAACATGCCGTACACAAAGCCGGAATAGAAGTCCACATTGGGGCAAATTTCCTTATCCGAGCCTTTTACTTTCTTAAAAACATCGGGGACGATCCTTTCGATAAGGCGATATAGGTTAAATTCATCGATGAGGTTCTTTTCTTCCGCCAGAATAGCGGCCTTATTCCGCAGAAGCACCGCCCGGGGATCTGAAATAGTATAAACCGCATGGCCTATACCATAGATCAATCCGGTGTGATCATAGGCTTCTCCCCGGAGTACATCCCCCAGATAGTCCGCCACTTCCCCAACATTGTCCCAGTGCTTAACATGTTTCTTTAAATCGTCCATCATTCGGATGACCTTAATATTGGCCCCGCCGTGCTTAAAGCCCTTAAGGGAATTTATCCCCGTAGTTAGCGCAGCATAGGTATCGGTATCTGCGGAAGAAACCAGGTGTACCGCAAAGGTAGAGTTATTTCCCCCGCCATGCTCGGCATGGAGGATCAAGGCCAGATCCAGGATCTCCGCTTCCAACTTGGTAAATTGCTGATCCGGCCGGATCAGGGAAAGGACGCTTTCTGCGGTGGAGCAGGAAGACGCCGGCAGATGGATGATCAGGCTTTCGTGATCGTAGTAATGTTTTTTAGCCATATAGGAATAGGCTACAATGGTTGGAAACCGGGCTATGAGTTCAATACATTGGCGGAGCACATTTTCAGGGGACAGATTTTCCGGATCATCATCCCAGGAATAGAGGGTTAATACAGAACGGCTAAGCTTATTCATAATGTCCCGAGAAGGGGCCTTCATGATACTGTCTTCAGCAAAATTCGCCGGCAGGGCCCGCTTATCCCCAAGGAGGGTACTGAAATTAGCCAGCTGCTCTTTGTTGGGAAGTATTCCGAACATGAGGAGGTAGACCGTCTCCTCAAAGCCGAAGCGCCCTTCGGCAGCGGCATTGGAGACCAGTTCCTCCACATCAATGCCCCGGTAAAAGAGCTTGCCGGCCACGGGGATCTTTTCCCCCTCATCCAGAATATAGCCATGGACATCCCCTATCCTGGTAAGCCCTACCAATACCCCGGTTCCATCGGCATTGCGAAGTCCCCGTTTTACGTTAAACCGTGTGTACAGCTCGGAATCGATATAATCATTTCCGGTTATTTCAGAGAGATATTCCTTGATGCTTGACATCAGAGCCTCCACGCATATTTATGCAAGAATTATAGTAGACTTGGAATCTTTATACAATAGTTAGGATCTTTTTTTACCCAGGTATAGCCGCAGTTTTGCCAGAACTTCCTCAAAATCCAGTGGTTTCCCGACATGATCGTTCATACCCACCGCAAGACATTTCTCAATATCCTCTCTAAACACATTGGCGGTCATGGCAACGATGGGGATGGTATCAGCATTGGGAAGGCCGGAAGCACGAATTTTTCTGGTAGCCTCGTACCCGTCCATTTCAGGCATCTGGACATCCATCAAAATGATATCATACTTCGCCGGATCCCCGGAGAATATCCGCAGCGCCTCAGCACCATTCCCGGCGCAGTCTATCATAATGGATGTAGGTTCCAAAAGAGCGATCACGATCTCCTGGTTTATCTCCACGTCCTCCGCAAGAAGGATATGGCGGCCGCTAAAATCATCCGCTACCGTTTTTTCAGATTCCGATGCTGCAACAATAGTATTTTTTCCCAAACACTGGTTGATGATATCCGCCAGGGCGGAAGGAAACAGGGGTTTTGGAAGGAACTTGGCAACCCCGGCTTTTTTCGCATCATCCTCAATGGTGTTCCATTCTGTTGCGGAAATCATTATTACTACGGATTTTGAGAGAACGGCATCCTGTTGATTCTGCACAGCGGCTTTTTCGTTAATCCAACGGGAAAGTTCGATGCCGTCCATGCCGGGCATTTTCCAGTCAACAAAATACATATCGTAGGGGCCGTTCTTTTCGATACGGGCAATTGCATCTTCCCCGGAGGCGGCGGTCTCACAGTTAAAGCCCAGTCTTTCTGCGAGTTCCAAAAAATAGGCCCTAATATCCTCGGAGTCATCCACCGCAAGGACCCGCAGGTTTTTCCAGTTTATTCCGGGACTGAGAAGGCTCTCCTCCGGATGATCCGGCCCCAACTCAAGCTTCACCGTAAAGATAAAGGATGCGCCCTTTCCCAGTTCCGACTCAATCCAGATCGTACCGCCCATCATCTCCACGATACGCTTCGAAATGGCCAGTCCCAGGCCGGTCCCGCCGAATTTGCGGGAGGTACCGGTTTCGGCCTGTTCAAAGGACGAGAAAAGCCGGGACTGCTGTTCCTGGCTTATCCCGATACCGGAGTCGGTAACGCTGATGCGGATGGTATAAATGATACCCTCTTTTTTTTCTAGCTGTGTATCCAGCTTAATAGTACCTAATTCGGGGGTAAACTTTACGGCGTTTGAAAGCAGATTTGTTATCACCTGGGCAAGGCGCTGATCATCCCCATAAAATGACCGGGGAATATTTTTATCAAAATGAACCGTTAAAATCTGGCTTTTTTCTTCCACCCGGAAATTAATTACATTCACTACTTTTTGTAACAGCTTTTCAAAGACAAATTCATCCGGGGAAAGATCAAATTTATTAGCCTCAATTTTTGACATATCCAGAATATCGTTGATGACCCCTAATAAATGGGTGGACGCTTCGCTGATCTTATTCAGACAGTATTCTTTTTTCTCATAATCAGAAGATGATTTGGCAATAGATGTCATACCGATGATGGCGTTCATGGGGGTACGGATCTCGTGGCTCATGTTTGCCAGGAAATCGGTCTTGGCTTTGCTGGCCTTTTCCGCCTGTTCCAGAGCGGCGTCCCGTTCCCGTTCCCGGCGGTCCCTGCCTACACTGCCGGCAATAACGCTGCATACGGTGTGAACAAGCTGTTTATCACCCTCGCTCCAGACCCGCTCCGCCAAACATTCCTCTACGCTCAGCACCGCCCAGTACCGGCCGTCCACATAGAGGGGAACCATGATAAAGGATTTAACCGCAACCTTTTCCATGACCTCGAAGCGTGGATCCGCACGAATACTATTACAGGCAATCATAGGAACAGAACCATCGGCCGGCTGCTGCCGGGGGAAACTATTGATGATTTCATTGAGCCCCTCCGTATCGGGGGCAGTGACAATATCATCGGTAGCGCACCAGACATAGGCGGCATGGCTTATCTCCGAATCCGGTTCAGCCACCCCCACCAGCATCCTGGTAACATCCAAAAATTCGCCGGTAATCCTTAAGGCTTCGTTAATAAGCCCGGCGGTATCCACATTGGTAGAGATAAAATGCCGCGCCAGGTCCGTCATCAGCACCTGCTGCCTGAACTGCTTGGAAGATTCCTGTTCCTTCTTTTTATAAACGGAAAGACTAATAAATCCGGCGGTAATGAGAAAGGCCAGGGAAATCAACAGTAAAGCTGAGAGGGCTACACTGTGGATCGTGGTTTTCAAGAGCCGTTCATCGGGGATGTCCACCCCTGCAATACCGATTACCTCTCCATTTTTATCAAATATGGGAGAAAATGCCGAAAGAAGCCCGCCATACCCAATGGAATAATCCCCCAATGGGGTGGTAACCGTGACACCTTCCTGATATGCCCGCAAAATCATGGGCTCCATTTCCAGAGCTTCGGAATTGAGGTTATAGGCCTCTTCAGTCTCATCATTGTCCACAATGGGCTGCGTCATATTATCTTCAGTTATCCGATAAAAATAGACAAAAAGTATATTGGTTTCTTCCCCATACCGAATGAGCCGCTGGCGGACATCGGCATAGAGGGGTTTTTCCATATCGGCGGGAACCACCAGCTCCGCCAATTCTTCCGGACTGATTAATTTGGCGGCTTCGCGGCCGGTGGCCATAAGCCGTTCTTCAATGGTATCCCGCAGATAGGACGAAAGTGAACTGATTAAAACACTTGCGTAGATAGAAATTATCAAAACTAAAAAGGCCGCTACGGAAAAAAGAATTACCGCAGTATTTCCATAAAATATTTTTTTCAGCCTTTTTAGTTGAATCATAACACCATCTTAAATATCAAAATTGGCTCAGCTGAATTTTGCTATGGGTACGAAGCTATCCGCCTTAAGGGCAGCCCCGCCAACCAATGCGCCATCAATATTTTCTTTGGCCATAAGCTGTGCGGCATTATCAGCCTTAACCGATCCGCCGTACTGGATAATGATCTTCTGGGCTTCCGCTTCCCCGTACAATTTTCCTACCACCTTGCGGATATACGCATGGATAGCGTCGGCGTCCTCCGGGGTGGCGGTCTTGCCGGTCCCGATGGCCCACACCGGTTCATAGGCGATAACGATACTGGAAAGATCCTTTGCGCCTACGCCCTCAAGCCCCTTGACGGTCTGGGTCTCGCATACCGCTTCCGCCTTGCCCGCTTCCCGTTCCGAAAGGAGTTCCCCTACGCAGAGGATCACCTCAAGGCCGTGCTGCAGGGCCAGCTTTACCTTTTTATTTATCAGGGCGTCATCTTCTTTGTAGACATGCCGCCTTTCACTGTGTCCCAGGATCACCGTCTGGACACCCAGGTCCTTCAGCTGCAGCACCGAAACTTCCCCCGTATGGGCGCCCTGTTCCTCGGCGGCCATGTTCTGGGCGCCTAAACGGATATTGCTGCCCTTCACAATTGCTGCCACGGTTTCAATGCTGGTAAAGGTCGGGGCTACCAGGTACTTGTGCTTACCGTCCTTAAGCTGCGACACCAGAGCCTTTGCAAGCTCCGCCGCCTCCGCCCGTGTTTTATGCATCTTCCAATTTCCTGCAATGTAGTAAGTTCTGCTCATAAAAATACTCCTTATAAATAATTTTTAACCGCGAAGGACACAAAGGTTGTTATTAATAGTAATTTCTTATCTTTTGTGTCCTTCGTGGTTTCTATATCTTCCCTCTTTTCTTACCCGCGGGTTACTTCGATGCCGGGCAGCTTTTTACCTTCCAGTAATTCCAGTGAAGCTCCGCCGCCGGTGGAAACGTGGCTCATCTTGTCGGCGAGGCCAAACTTGTTTACCGCAGCTACGGAATCTCCGCCGCCTACTACGGTTATAGCTCCCCGGCCGGTAGCTTCCGCTACGAGCTTAGCCACCGATTCGGTACCCTTGGCAAAGGCGTCGAACTCAAAGACCCCAACCGGGCCGTTCCATACTATGGTTTTAGCCTTGGCAAGCACGTCCTTGTATTTAGCTACCGTCTTGGGACCTACATCCAGGCCCATAAGATTATCCGGGAGATCCAGGCTGTCCACCGCTATCGGTTTGGCAGCGGGGTCAAAGGTTTCGGCTGCCACATGATCCACCGGAAGGACAATGTCGGCGCCGATTTTTTGCGCAGACGCAAGGATCTGCTTTGCGGTATCCAGCTGTTCATCTTCAATTAAAGATTTGCCCACCTTATGGCCCTGGGCCTTAAGAAACGTGTAGGCCATGCCGCCGCCAATCACCAGTGCGCTGGCGTTCTTCAAAAGACTTTCTAAAACTGCAATCTTGGAGGAAACCTTGGCGCCGCCGATGATGGCCACCAGAGGTTTCTGGGGACTGGTAACAATGGGCTCCAGGTAGTTAACCTCTTTTTCCATAAGAAAACCCGCCACTGAAATAGGCACGAACTTGGCGATAGATGCGGTAGAGGCGTGATCCCGGTGGGCGGTACCGAAAGCATCGTTCACAAAAATATCCCCGTAGGAAGCCAGCTCCTTGGCCAGCTTATCCCGGTCCGCCGCTTCCTTGGATGTCTCTTCCTTGTGGAACCGGGTGTTTTCCAGCATGATCACCGTTCCCGCGGGCTGCCCATCGATGAAGGCTTTTTTTCCATAGTCCGAATCTTCCCCGGCAAAGACAACCTTTTTGCCCAGCTTCTTTTCCAGATAGGCGGCTACCGGCGCTATCCGGTGCTTACCCTTAATATAGGCGGCCTCGTCAAAGGTCTTACCGTCTTTTTCCGCCTTTTCCTTAGCCTTTTTAGCATCCTTGGAAGGGTCTCCCAGGTGGCTCATTAGGGTCAGCGTCTTAACCCCCTGGTCCAGGATATATTTGATCGTGGGAATAGCTGCGGTGATACGGGTATCGTCCTGGACAACGCCGTCTTTCATGGGGACATTGAAGTCCACCCGCATGATAACCCGCTTGCCCTTAAGATCTACATCTTTTACCGTTTTAATCATTTATAAGCTCCTATATAGAATTAATTTAACCACAGAGGACACAAAAGTAAAAAGGCCCCGCCCGCTGCGGGTCGGAGCCTCCAAATTCCTGCTTCTTTAGCCTTACTTTTTGCTGTCGATATACTTCAGGAGATCCACAACCTTGTTGGAATAGCCCCATTCGTTATCGTACCAGGAAACTACCTTGAAGAACCGCTTCTCCCCGGGGAGATTATTCTGGAGGGTGGCAAGGCTGTCATAAATTGAGGTATGCGGATTGTGGATAATGTCCCGGGAGACAATTTCCTCATTAGCGTACTGCAGGATACCCTTAAGGTAGGTCTCACTGGCCTTTTTGAGGGCCGCGTCGATTTCCTGGATAGAAGTATCCTTAACGGACCGGAAGGTCAGGTCTACCACGGAACCCGTGGGGGTAGGTACCCGGAAAGACATACCGGTAAGATGACCCTTGGTGGAGGGAAGCACTTCCCCAACTGCCTTGGCCGCGCCGGTGGTGGAGGGGATGATGTTTTCCGCAGCAGCCCGGCCACCCCGCCAGTCCTTGGCGGAAACGCCGTCCACAGTTTTCTGTGTTGCCGTTAAGCTGTGGATGGTGGTCATAAGACCGGTTTCAATGCCGAACCCTTCTTTCAGGAGAACATGCACCAATGGCGCAAGGCAGTTAGTGGTGCAGCTTGCATTAGAAAGGACATGGTGCTTGGAAGGATCGTATTCCTCGTTATTTACCCCAATGACAAAGGTTTTAATGGGCTTGGAATCGTCGCCGGATTTGGCGGGAGCGGAAATAATGACCTTTTTGGCCCCCGCTTCGATATGTCCATAGGCTTTTTCATTGGTATAGAGGCCGGTGGATTCGATAACATAGTCAATCCCCAGGCTTTTCCAGGGCAATTCCGAGATACCGGACACGGATTTACCATTCAGGCACTTGATTTTGTGGCCGTTTACCACAAGAACATCGTCACCATCGGTACCGATATCCGCTTTCATCTGGCCCTGGGTAGAATCATATTTAAGCTGATAGGCAAAATATTTCGCATCGGTGGAAATATCCACCACCGCTACCACATCGATCTTATCTTTTCCAAGAAGTCCCTGACCCACAAGGGCCTGGAACACCAGACGGCCAATACGGCCAAATCCGTTAATAGCTACTTTCATCAAAACCTCCAATAGATAATTATATATACAATATATTAGAGGAAATACAAAAAAAAAACAAGTGGGGGACCTGTCAAATGAAGGGCAGAATGATAAAATTACGCTATTTTTGGAGAAAGCTTGCCGAAAAAACGAATTCCGTAGTATAATACTAGGGTATAGACTGATCCGTGATAAGGGGCTATACTTTATTTAATTTATATTAGATTTCAACCTTACGGGGTTATTTTGGGGGATGGGATGGCTGAAAATGTTATTACCGGCGCCAACGGTGCAGTTTATATCAATATTGATGAGGGACTAAAAAGGGTTATAAACAACGGAAAGCTCTTTGCAAAGCTTTTGACTAAATTTAAAACCAGTAATGCCGGTTCCCTGGACGAAGTCTTGAGTTTTGTTGCGGCCGGGGACTATGAAAAAGCCAAGATTTCAATACATACCCTTAAGGGGATCGCCGCCAATTTGGCCTTAACGGAGCTCTATAAACAAACCGTGGAAACAGAAGCCCAAATAAAGGCTGGCGCCCTGGATCCTGGTACCCAGGAATCGGTTAAAAAATGTTTTGCTGAAACGTTAGTTCTCCTTGATGAGGTAGTAGCAAAATATGGCGGATAGCATCAATAACCTCCCAACCGTACTGGTTGTTGACGATGTTGATATGAATGTTATGATCCTTGAGGAAATCCTGAAGGATAACTACAATATCATGACCGCCAGTAATGGGGTTGAGGCGCTGGATAAGCTGCATAAAGCCGATGTTCTCCCCAAGATCATCCTGTTGGACGTTTTTATGCCCGAAATGAACGGGTATGAATTGCTTGAAATCATGAAATCCGATAAGGCCCTCAAGCGGATTCCGGTTATTTTCATCACCACTTCGGATAACGAAAGCGAAGGTCTGGCCGCCGGCGCCGTGGATTTTATCAATAAGCCCTTCAATGAGGAAATCGTCAAGCTCCGGGTAAAGAACCAGCTTGAACTGAAAAATTACAGCGACAGTCTGGAAGATATGGTAGCCGAAAAGACCGCCGAAGCCACCGCTACCCTGGATAATACCCTGCAGGCCCTGGCGAATATCATTGAATACCGAAACCTGGAATCCGGCAGCCACGTCAAGCGGACCCAATTCTTCTGTAAGGCCCTGGTAGAGTATCTCCTGGAATCCGAGTCAGAATATGCCGCTGAACTCCGGGGTATGCAACCCGAAATAATCACCAAATCCATGGCCCTCCACGATGTGGGGAAGATTGGCATCCCCGACAAGATACTCCTCAAGCCGGGGAAATTGGACCCGGATGAATATGACATTATGAAAACCCATACGGTGGTTGGGAAGAACATTATTGAAGAAATGATGACCGCCGTAAAAGACAAGGATTCCATTTACCTCCGGCATTGCCGAAGTATAGCCTACAGCCACCATGAACGCTTTGACGGCAAGGGTTATCCTCAGGGTCTCCAGGGCTACGATATCCCCCTGGCTGCCCGGATAGCAGCCCTTTCGGACGTGTACGACGCCCTGGTTTGCGCCCGGGTTTACAAGTCCGCCATGTCCTATGATGAAGCCATTCACATCATCGTAGAGGGCAAGGGAACCCAGTTTGACCCGGTACTCACCGATGCGGTAATACAGATACAAGATAAATTCCAGGAGATTTCCCGAAGTAACCAATAGCAGCTAGGACGAGCTTGCACACAATACCTTAAAAGGCGTATACTATACTAAGACTCGGGGGTGCACCGGTTTCGACTGGTACGGTTCGGGGTGCAAGCTGCAGGTGGAGTGCCGATCTCCTGATTCGGCAAAATTTTAACTGCCAACAACGACAGTTACGCTTTCGCTGCGTAAGCAGTAGAGCGCGGAACCCGGCCCCGCCGCCTTGAGGGACCGGCTTTCCGTCGCAATCGAGGCTGGCCAATTCCCGGTTCCGGACGGGCTGCGGCGAGAAACTCCCGGAATACGGACAGGCCGCCCGCCGTGAAGCCAAGCCTACCCCGACAAAACAATTCACGGCTAAACCTGTAGACGTTTGTACTGCGCGTAGTAGGACAGGGGTTCGACTCCCCTCACCTCCAAAACTTTTGTCTCACCGTAAATCTTAACCGATAAATTTAAAAACCAAGTGGAGTCGAACCCCTGTCCTGCCCCGCTGCGGCCCAAGCAGGTGCGTAGGGCCGCAGCGGGGTCTTTGCCAAAAAGACACGAAGGTTCGACTCCCCTCACCTCCGACTCCCCTCACCTACATTTTCAGCTTTTTTCGCAGAATCTCCTTGAACTGCTGTGCCGATCGCGAATCCGGGTCTAAAACCAAAGCGGATTCGCAGTCCGCCAAAGCCTGAGGTAAATCGCCCAAGTGATAATAAGCCTGGCCCCGGCGGTACAGGCAGTAGTGTTGGTAGGGGTTTATATCGATGGACAGGGTAAAATCGTCCACCGCCTCTGAATATTGCTGGCGTACCGCCTTGACCAAGCCTCGGTAATAGGCCGACTTGTAGGACTTCGGGTCCAGTTTCAGCGATTGGGTAAAGTCCTCCACCGCATCTTCGTAATTGGACCGGGCAAAATTAGCCATCCCACGGTGCTTATGAACTAAGGCGCAGACTGAGCTATCGGGATTCATTTCCAGAATGCGGCTGTAAAAATAGATTGCCTCGTTAAACTGGTTCTTATTGTGGGCGTAAAGGGCATTCAGGAGGAGATCGTCCATGGATGCGCTATCCGTAACCCCTATACTGAATTCTGCGGGGATCCCATCCATTTTTTCTTCCTGATCCCCGGTGTCAAATAAAAAAGAATCCGTGGCGTCTTCTATTTTTTTGAAGAAAGAATACCGGCGTTTCCCAAATTCCTCATTTAACTGCCGCTGATAGGTTCTAATTTCCTTAAATATAATATCCGCCAGAGAAAGATTGGCGTTTATTGCTGCAAGTTTACGTTTCATCGGTTCGTCAAAGGGTGTAAATTCGGCTTTATAGACCAGTTCATGCTCCACCTCGGCCCAAGCATCCTGAAGTATGGTACGGACTTGAACCTCCGCTACATCACAGCCGCAATCACCATACTTTTCTATCAAATGGGGGGGGATTTTAACCAGGATATGGGTAGATTCATAACCAAATTCTTTAAAAGAATAGTTAGATCCCTTCTTTTCAACTTCAACAATATCAAAAATCTTTGTTAGCAGGGCCTCTACCGTATCAACTTCCTCAAGAAAGGGGCATACAATACGGATGCCGATCAGGTCGGTAATCCGGGGCATCCCATCTTTCACGGGAATTTTAGCCTGAAGTTCCGAGGATTGGCTGTTAAGAATGCGGATGTACTTTTTAAAGAAACTGTTAAAATCCTTTGGCCTGCCCTTAATGGTGGGAGGAGAAGGGAGTTCCTGAACCGCCTGTTCGATTAATTCCCGTAATTCCTTGGTGACATTGACCATGGCCTCGCTGTGCCGTTCATACTGTTTCTGAAGGATATGACGATCCGGAAGTTTGAATTTTTCCATCAATGTTTTCCTTAGCTTAAAAAAAAACTGTCTGGAAAATCGTAATGATTTTCCAGACAGTCAAACAAATCTTAGTGGACTCTAACCAAGCTTTGGGAGCCCCCCACCGAACTTATTGCTGGTCCGTAGTGGGCGCCGGAGTAAAGGAATTCTCGGTAGCCTGTTTCTGATTTTCAAGATACCGCAATACCTGATCGTGCCCAAACTGTTCCATTTCGTATACTTTCTTCGCAGTTTCCCGATCCCGAATTATGCCCCAAAGAGCCTCATCATCAATATCCCGGTCTGTATCAAGAACCGCTTTATCGTAGATAATCTTTACATCCCTGAAATATCCAATGAAATCCCCGCCTTCCCTCGCGGCATCCCGCTGAACAAGGAAGCCACCAAACTTCACAAAGGGAGTCGCCTCGGGATACAAGGGATAGATACGCAAATCCCGGTTCCGTATAGCCTGAACATATTGGGGATTTTCCCAGCGAAGTTCTCCCCAGCCGTCAAAATTGACATAACCCATAAATATCGACTTCTTGTTCCCCTGGGGATCAACAAGAATGGTAGAAAGGCCGTGGGGGAAATTAAGGCCATAAACGTCAACCGCTACCGATTTGATAGCTCCTACGTTCTTTACCACACCATACCCGTCTTCAAAGCGGGAAGGACCGGTAAAATCGTTATCCTCGGCAGGCTGGATATTTCCATCATCATCGACCTCTGCCTGAGCTTCGTACGCAGGAATATCAAAGGGCGGCCTGATAATAGCCCAAGAATTAAATGGTTCCACAGGGAAATGAATCCGTACACCCAGAACGGTACCGTATTGCTTGGAAGGAGCCTCGGAAGTGTAACTTCGGGCAACATTCCCAACGGTACGGGAAGATGACGCTAGGTCAATCTCCCAATTGGTTATGGCAAGGGATGTTTTCATCACCTGTTTTTGTTCGGTGGTGAAGCTGCCGCCGGCTACGGTACCATAATCCATCATGGTCCTCCGGTTTTCATTAGGCTTTGCGCCATCACTGTCATCATTGACCGTGATATCCGCTGCAAGTTTGGCGAAATCGATCAGTACGGCTTCGTCAGCAAACACCGCTCCGGCGGTAAACAACGCTACAGTGACTAGAATGAATATCCTTTTCATTCACTGCTCCTTTCATTTAATGATCATAGAACTAGATACTAAAAAGTATACGAATTCTTTATTCTTTGTCAACGCTCTTCCGATTAAATATCGGCAATACCGACAAATTTTTCACGAAATTTTTCGGAATATGCCTCGTGTCCGGCTATAAACAACCGTACATCCTTAACATACGAAAAATTCCGTCTAATACCTCCATAAAGGGTGTATAAGCCGGTAAAAACATCCGCCCCGTTCAGGGGAGCCAGAGCCGCAGACTCCGACAGGTCTGCGTATATCACCCCATCCCGGTATAACAAAGATTCAAGCCGGGTTCCCTTGGAAAAAAGCGGCGCCGAATCCAGAGAAACCGGCCCTAACAACGCCTCTTTCACGTACCGGCTAATAACGTTTTCCCGGGATCCGGTTTGGGACACCATACGGTCTTCCACTACCGGGATCCCAGTATCTATAGAATAAAATACAAAGGTCCGCCTGACAAGCCCTAAAATAAGAAAATCGGCAAAAGCTAGAATTCCAAGAAGGCACAGGTACATAAACCGACGCTGCGCTTTTTTTTGCAGGAATCTTGCGGCGGCGGCCGGGAAGTCCTTGATAAAACCTTTCATTCGATGTTGGTAAATCCTCCGGAACGTTCAAACACGGTGACAAACTGTGTTATACCTTTATATAACGCTTGGGAAAATTTCATCAAGTAGGTCTCGTTGGTCATGAGGAGGGCGTCGGCTTCGTTGGTGACAAAGCCAAGCTCTACCAGTATGGAGGGCATACGGGCGTTGCGTACCACAAACCATTCTTCCGCCTTGATGCCCCGGGATGGGATTACAGGACCAAGGGTTTCCTTGAACTGGTTCAGGATGAGTTGGGCCATGGTGATGCTTTCTGTGGTGAATTCCTCTTCCATCATATCATTGAGGATATGGCCTACCTCGGCGGAATCCGCATACTTTGACTCATCAATTACCGTTCGGCGGTAATCCGGGCTGAGGTACCATACTTCGTAACCCCGGGCAGCCTTGCTAAAGGATGCGTTTGCGTGAATTGATATGAAGACTATGGCTTCGTTCTCCCTAAGGGGGACCGAATTGGCGATGACCACCCGGTCTTCTAAGGAAGGATACGTATCGGCGTTTCGGGTGAGGAGTACCTGCTTATCCGGATAGGCGGCTTTGAGCATGGCGTGGAGATTCCGGGAAACCCTGAGGGTAAGATCCTTTTCTACCAGGGTGAACTGCCGTCCGTTGACATTATGGGTCCCGGACGCCCCGTTGTCCTTGCCCCCATGGCCGGGATCCACGATGATGGCGGCAATGCGGAAACGGGATAGTTCATTCTGCATATATTCGTCCAGGTTTTTTTTGGTGGCGCTTACAAATTCCCCGGGAAAATGGAGAGTTCCCCCTTCAAGATACGGTACAGGAAGGGTGAGTATATCCCGGTTATCCAGCAGAGCCATACCCTGGGCGCCGGCGTTTCCGGTTTGAAAAGCCAGATAATGCCCTCCGGCGGATAAGACCCCGGCCCGGAACAGGGGATCCCAGCGGAGTTCCGCCCCCAATGCTTTTAGGGTTTCCTCCAGACTAAGCGCCGCCGGTGAGGCTGCCCCAGCTTCTTCTGAAAACAAGCCCGGCGAGATATTCATGAAAAGAAGCACAAGGCAAGCGCCGAAAAATCGCATTTTGCAACGAAGTTTCCCGCACAGGTACCGCCCCGGCTGATGCATTCGCCTACTCATAGCTTGTTCTGTCCTCGCTTTTTGTTCAATTTCTTACGGGTTATTTCCTGTTTCTTAAGGAGGGTATCGATAAAATACATTCCCCCCTGATATCCCCCCCGAATCAGGGCATTCCAAAAATTACGATCCAGGACTATCCCGTGGATTTCTCCTTCCATTATCGGCAAAGCCAGTCCGGTTATGACCCGTATTATCTCAAGGCTTTCCCGGGGGGTTCTTCCGGCATAATCCCGTATTTTACATCCCGTAAATTCCGGAAACGGGTGGATCCCAATAAGCGGCAAATCACCGGCAGCCGCGTGGAGGAGATCCGGAATAGGCTGTACGGGGATCGAGTTCAGGGCGGCATGAATATCCGGTGGGAGGCTAAAAGCGTCCGGGGGGAAGGCATCGGCGTGGAAGGCGAGGAAGGCATCGGTTTCCCTCTGATTTATATCGAGACGGATCACTATTTTCCGGGCGGCGTTTTCTGCGGCGTTTACCGCAGCTTTCCGGGAAGGGGCGGCGCTAATGATGTTGCCGCACTTGGTAACGTTGTTTTCCGGGAAGCGGACCAAGCTACCCTCGGCTATACGGAGGAAGATATTTTTTACGTACCTGGTTTTACGGGCCTGGTCCAGACCGTGGATGGAATGGACCTTGCCGGGGATGGAGATGAAGGCGCGCTCGGCGCTGGTCCGGTTCCGATCCGGCCCGGGTGACCAGGGGCGGCCCAGGGCGGCGAGGATGGCGCCCCTGGTTACTTCTACACCGGAAGCGTAGGGATAGGTCCAGCCGGACATATAGCCTCCGGAAAGACGGGCGGCTATTTCCCCAATCATGGGGCCCCGGGCGGTGAGCTTCAGGTCCCCCTTGGCGGCGCCGTATCCGGCGCTAATACCCAGGGAACGTACCCCGGCAAAAAAAACTTCCAGGAGCGATTTGATAACGGCGCTGTCCTGGGCGCTCGGCATGGTATGGCCCATCTCAATAAAGTACGGGGGGTAAAAGATATGGCGATCTGCAAAACCACAGACCATGATGTTTTCGTTGTTAACAATGGCGTCCACAGAAAATTCCGGGCCGTCCATGAACTCCTCCACAATAGCCTTGCCGGACCGGGAGAATTCCAGAGCCTCCGGAAGGGCATCGGTTAATTCCTTTGAGGAATTTACCCGGCGGCAGCCCCGGCCTCCCATGTTATCCACCGGTTTTACCACCACCGGAAAATCGAAGGGGAGTTTTTTCGGGGATCTACCCAGGGATTTCGTGGTGAAGGTGGTAAATTGAGGCGAGGGAACTCCGGCGGCGGCAAAACAGCGGCGCATCCGGTCTTTGTTAGAAGCATTGAGGGCTGCAGCGTATGGAATGCCGGGAAGCCCCAATTTTTCCGCTGCCCAGGCTACGGTGGCGGAAAAATCAGTTCCCGCGGTCATAACCCCAGCCAGACCTCCATGGGATTGCAGTGTCGCGCCCAGGGTTTGGATCCCCTCCTTGTCCTTAAGATCGATGCACTCAAAACGATCCGCCTTGGCTGCCTCCGGCGCCCGGGGATCCCCATCTACCACAACCGTATAAAGCCCCATATCCTTGGCTATGGATATGGCAGGGCCCTGCATAATCCCTGCGCCGAGGATCAAGAGCCGTTTTCCTGAACATTCAGATGTCATGGTAACCTCACTTTTACTGCGTAACATTCAAAGGTATCTCCCAGACCAAATAGGCAGCTCAGATGTAACAGAAGATTCCAGATGAACCCTCCCCTCCTGAACCTATTCCCCAGGGGAAAACGCTCAGGGTGATGGCCGGTAACCTGGATCTTTTTTAGCTTAAATCCATACCGGGCCAGGAGCTTCCTGCATATACCGGGGCGCCATACCGTCCAATGATCCTGGGGACTGTTTTCAAGAAAAGTTCCCGGAGATTTTTTTCCCGAAATACCCGAAGAAGAGGGTGTTGAAAAGGCAAGTACCCCTCCGGTTTTAAGGAGCCGGTTAATCTCCTCCAATACCGGACGAAGATCCGCAAAGTGTTCGATCACATACCAAAGGGTAATTACCTCAAAGCTTTCCTCTCCTTCCGATTCCTGCAGGGATGGGTCCGGAAAAAATCCAACCTGGGCGGGTATCCCCAACTCTTCCCTAACATAATGAACCGCGTCCGCCGCGGGGTCGATACCCTGCGGGGAAAATCCTTCACCACGGGCGGCGCTTAAAAAAGGGCCGTAGGCACAGCCTATGTCCAAAAGCCGTGCGCCCTGCCCTGCCCTGCTACCCAGGATGTGTTTAATAACGGCGAGCCGTTTTTTCCCGGCGGCGATTAGATTGGGAAAATCCTCAAGATACGTTTTTCCGTATTGTTTTTTATAAAAGTCAAAAAAGTAATCGGTTTCATATTCTATTGCCGGAGGGGAAGATCGAAGCATGTAGATCATACCGCAGCGCCTGCAGCGCCGGTATGTACGGCCGGGAAAGCGGGCTGGGGTTTTCCGGCTGCCGGGGGCGCCACAGGCTGGGCAGCTTGTAGCGGAATTGCCCCCATGGTTTCGGGGACTGGTGAAACCTGCCAGAAGATCCCCAAGGGTTTGCCCGGGAGCAGTATCCAGGCCAAACCGGGAAGCGATACTTTCACAGCGCCCGGCGAGGGCGTTTAGAAAATTCGTATCGGAGAGGAATTGCCCGATACGGCCGGCGGCGGCGGAACCGGTTCCGGCGGAAAAAAACCCGGCATTGCGGGCCAGCTTTTCATGGTAGCTCCCGGGGGAAACCAGCAGCACCGGAAGGCGGGCATGGATAGCCTCAAAGGCGCAGAGGCCGAAATGGGTGACAAGAAGATCATATTCCGCCAGATGTTCCCGAAGTTCCGGAATTCCCTTTGGAATAAAGACAATATTTGAAAAAGCCTTGAAAGCTTGCGCCGTATTCAAGCGAAGTCCCGGGGCAATAAGGGTGATTTCAAGTTTGTTTTTGCGGGAACTTTTCCCCAAGGCCATGGCCGCAGGAAAACTAAGGCCCGCAGCATCCTCGGCCCCGAAGCTGATAAGCACCCGTAAGTGGCTGTCCGTATTATAAAATGAGGGCCGGCGCTTAACAGGCAGGGGTATCATGGACGGGGCGGTGATATTGGGAAGATCCTCCCGGCACGTATAAAGGTTGGGAAGAATATCGATAAGAAAATCGAAACTTCTCCGGTACGGCCCTCCCTCATCAATGCCAACCAGGGGCGCCAAGGCAGACCAGGACGCTGCTTCTTCGGGACTTGTCCGGAATTTATCAAGGATAATAAAGTCCCATCCTTTTTCCGGCCCCGGGGATTTTCGCGGATCCTCCAGACGTACCCAGGATTCACCGTTTAGACCGGCTATCCCAAGCAGTTCCCAATTATGGCCTTCGGGCAAAAAGAGGAAAGCCTCCCGCCCGGCCCTGCGGAGGGAGCGGACCAGGGCGGCGCTGCGGACAAGGTGCCCCCCGCCGCGGTTTTTTTCAAGCGCCGGAACGACCAAAAGAGATCCGACTGTCACCGAGGTGTCACTTTAAGAATAGTATCAGTAACGGAAACAGAATTACTGTTTTGAAATGTTTTCCGAAAAACAGAAATAATCGTTTCACCGTTACTTCGTTCGTCCATGGATAGGGGTGATAATGCGCAGTATAATTGTTGGGACCGCGCGTAGTCTTCTGCGGTGTCCACCGTAAGCCGGATCTCCGGTCCTTGCCAGATCCGCGGCGCCAGGGGACGGTGAAGGAGAAAGCGTTCACTGTGATTGTAGAGGAAGGGGCAGACGTGTTCACGTTCCGCTTCGCTACTCGCTTCTTCCCCGGCTTGTAAGAGAGCGCGGGCCCTGACAACTTCGACTCCAGCGCCGTAGGGCAGAGCGGCGTAACCCGCATAGTCGGCACCCATTGCTTGAGTTTCCCGCAGCAAAGCGGAGGCGGCGTCGGCAAAAACAAAGGGGTTATCGCCGGTGGCCCTGATGACCCAGTCTACGGAATAATGGCGGATGGCTATACAGTAGCGGCGGAGTACATCGAACTTAGGCCCGCCCATGAGCTCAAACCCGGCGGACCCAACCAGGGGCCCAAAGGCGGCAAGACTGTCATCGGGACAGGCCAGGATATGGAGATCCGCGGGGATCATTTTTGCAGCCTCCATAACCCGCAGGAGCATGGGCTTTTCTCCAAGGGGAAGCAGGGCTTTATTGGGTAGCCTTGAGGAATCAAGACGGCCCTGAAGAATAAGGGCAGTCACGGTTCGGAATCCCCCGTTTCTTGTTCCCATAGGCCGGTAAGGATACGGGCATCCCGTTGAAACCGATGGCCGTTAGCGCTTACCCACTGCCGGTTTTCCTGAAATTCCTCCCATGCCACAACAGGGTCTCCGCCGGTCTTGCAAAAGTAAGACGGGAAAAGCCGCAGGGGGATATGGGCTGAATCCTTTCGAAAAACCGGAGCCACATTTCGGAGATAAAAGCGGCGGTATCCAGCGTCTGCGGAGGTATCCTCCGGTTCCGCTTCTCCATCGTAGGACAGCCGAACCAGTTGGGTACCGCGGATCTCCTCCCCCCATAAATGGGAACGAAACCCGAAGTCCATAAGCTGCCAATAGGGGTTTTTAAGGGCCCCGTCAAATCCCCCTAGGTGAATAAACCGTTTCCGGTCGTAAATGCCCACCCCATCAAAGGGATAGAGAGAAGGTTGGGCTTCTATCTGGGGTGAAAAATGCAAGGCCTTAACGGAGTTTCGAAGCTTCCAAAACAGTTTTGAACGGTATCGCGCCGGGGTGGTAAGGGTTGGCAGGGTCTCCATTCTGGAATTCTGGATAACCGGTACCGTACAAAGCCGTCGTATGGGACTGTTCCCGGGGGGCGACTTGAGCAATTCTTCCCCGGAAAGCCGGAGCCAGGCTGCAATTTTGGCGGCGTCCCCGCCATGGAGGATACGGAGATCATTCCAGAGAACAAAAAAAAGGGGGCTTTCTATTTCCGTTACCGCCAGATTTATCTGTTCACCCAAATTAATAGTGTCTTTAAGGATTATAAACCGCACAAAGGGAAAGCGCCCGGAAAGTTCCTCCAGATCGTAACGGTCATGGGGTCCCTCAAGGGAAATAATACAATCAAACCCCGCTTTTTCAAGTTCCATAAAAAGGGTACGCCGGGGATACCGTCCTCCGCGATTGAGGAGTATGGCCGAAACCCCTGTAGAGGTGCTGCGAAGGGCGCCCCCCACAGCGGTATACGAGGGCATGGTTTCATTAAAAATTGTAGGTATAGTATTCATCGCACTCCGCGCAGGGACCCTTGTATTGATTAGTATTATTCTCGGCGCCCTCTTGAAAAGAGCACTGTTCCCGGTATAAGCGTACACCCCGCTCCCAGATGGTTTCCAGATTTTCGGTAAAGGCATTGCCCAGAGTTTCCCCGCCGTTCAGCGTTTCCCGGCACTGGGGAACCCGGCCATCCATGAGGATAACCATATCCCGCATGAGATGCCAACAGGGGCGGCGCTGTACCGGGGAAAGATCCGAAGCCTGCAATTTGGGCAGGGCGCCGCAAAAATCATCATACTTTTGGATAATTATCTGAGCCCCCGCATCTTTCCAGAACCGGTAGAACTGTTCGATGTCATCCTCCGCGCCTTTAACGCGGACCGCCTGAACATAGCTGCTCTCCGGGAAAAGGGTTATCAAGTTTTTCGCACATTCCGTAGCTTCGGTAAAGCCGGGCCCCCGGATTTCCCGGTACCGCTTGCTGTCCGCCGCGTCCAGGGACACAATCCAGGACAGGGGGGCCATATTTTGTCTCCCCGGCGCTGCCCGTGAAGCCGCAAGTGCCAGAGCTTCAAGCTCCGTTTTTTTCCAGCCCAGGCCGGAAGTTTCGATGACGCCGGAAAGGCCGGGCCGGTCAAGGATAGCGGCGATGAGCTCCTCTTTTTGGGGATGGAGGGAAAGCTCCCCCCATAGGGAAATATCAATAACCGCATCGCCGGAAAAAGCGCTGATTTTATCCAGAAGTCCGGCGAACAAACGGGGTTCCAGGAAGTCCTTCGTTGCAAGCAACTCGGCGCCGAATTTCGGGTAGGGGCAGAGGGAACAGGCCTGGGGACAGGGCCCGGCCGCCTGGACCGTATAAAACACCGGGAGGGTCCGCAGTAATTCAGGATGGGCGGGGATGATCCGCTCGGCGTCCGCCGCAGAAGAAAGGCCCGCTTCCATCAGCCGGGAGAGGAGGAGCGTGTTACGCCGGGAATCCGCCGTAAGGCTTAAACGATGGACCCGCAAATCTATAGAAGAAATCTCCGTTTCTATATCAAAGGCGTTGATATCCTTTTGTATCACCTGAAACAGGGCGTCCCGTTCCACCGGCCCGTCATCGCCGCCAATTATCTTAGCCAGGATCCCCGCGGTTCCCGGGGAAAGCAGTTCCGGCGCAAGGCCATAGGGCCAGCCATCGGCGTAGGAATATTCCGCCCCGTAGCGCAGATGCCGCTCCGCGATACTCCCCGCTAGAACCGGGTCCAGCAGCGGGCAATCCGCCCAGGCAAAGTAGCTGAGATCAAAGCCTGCGGATTGCTGGGAAATTTCCTCCAGGAGGCTTTTTCTCGTCCACGAAGGCTTGTAAACCCCGGTAAGATCCGGGGGCAGGGAACAATCCTCCCCTTCAAGCCCTAGAAAGAGTATCCTCTCCGTACCGGGAAACCGCCGAGCCCGTTCAAAGGTCAGGGTGAGGGCATTTTTGCCATTAAAAACCGGGGCGAGGGCTTCAGGAGAAAGGCTAGCGCCGAACAAAACAGTGATGGCTTTCATACTATCTAATATATCGGCAATTACGGGGATAGGCAAAACCCTATTACGCAGCGCCGGTTCCAATTTAGGAATAACCACTGACCACACAAACTAATTAATGATGTCCGTGTGGTCCGTGCTTTTATATTCCCACTTCCTACTTCCGCCTTCCCTTGCTATACTACCCCCTATGGATGGCTCCCGTAAACTAACCGTATCGGAACTCACCGACCAGATCCGGGCGACCCTGGAAAACGCCTTTGGTCCGGTAATTGTGGAGGGGGAGCTTTCCAATTGCCGGCCTTCCAGTACGGGGCACCTCTACTTTACCCTGAAGGATTCGGGGGCCGCTATTTCCGCGGTGATGTTCAAGAACCAGCTTCGGAACCTGGGCTTTGAGCCACGGGACGGGATGCTCCTGCGGGTGCATGGGCATATTTCGGTGTACGCACAGCGGGGAAGCTACCAGATAATCTGCGAGGAGATGGAGGAGGCCGGCGCCGGGGATATCCTTGCCCTGCTGGAAAAGCGGAAACGGGCGCTGGCTGCGGAGGGTCTCTTTGACGAGGACCGGAAGAAGCCTATCCCCCGCTTTCCCCGGGTGGTTGGGGTGGTAAGCTCCCCCACCGGGGCGGCGCTGCGGGATATACTCAACATACTGGCCCGGCGGGCCGGGGGCATCGGGGTAGTCGTCCTTCCCGCGCCGGTCCAGGGTACCGAAGCGGCGGCCATTATTGCCCGGCGTATCGAACAGGCCAACCAATGGAAGCTGGCGGATGTGCTTATCGTAGGCCGGGGCGGAGGTTCCCTGGAGGACCTGCTGCCTTTTTCGGAGGAAGCGGTGGTTCGGGCTATTGCGGCATCGAAGATTCCCGTGGTAAGCGCCGTGGGGCACGAGATAGACTGGGCTCTTTCGGATTTTGCAGCGGATCTCCGAGCCCCTACCCCTTCGGCAGCGGCGGAACTGGTCAGCGCCAACCGGGCGGAGATTTTGGAACAGGTGAAGCGGGCCGGAGAAATCCTGCGGGAAACCATGGATGCCCGGCTCGATAGGGCGCGGCTCTTGATCAAGCCCTTCGGCATAGAGGATCTGGAATACCGGTTCAGGGGGATACTCCAACCCAGGCTGGTGCGCTTTGACGATGCCAAGGAAGCCCTGCTTGAAAACCTGTCGGAAAGGATTAGTGATATGCGCCGCCGCCTTGAGCTGGCCCGGGTAAACATAGAGGCGGCCAACCCCCGGGCTATTCTGGAACGGGGATTTTCGGTGGTGCTCCGGGAAAAGACCGGGAAAGTACTGCGCCATGCCGGGGAAACCAAGAGCGGCGAAAGGCTTATCATACGTCCCCTGGAGGGGATTATCACCGCAACTACTGAAACGGTGGAAGTTCCGGTGTTGGAGGATACATGAAAAACTTTGAAGAACGGCTGGAACGGCTGGAAGAACTGGGCGAAGCGATACGCAAGCCGGATATTCCCCTGGACGATGCCCTTAAAGCCTTTGAAGAGGGGATCAAATTGGCGCGAACCCTGGAGAAGGACCTGGAAAAAGTAGAGAGCCGTATCGAGATACTGATGAACGGTCCTGAGGAAAAACCAGAGGCCCGGCCGGAACTGGGTCTCTTTGACGACGAGGACTAATATGGCCGACAATTTTGGCAGCCAAAATACCCATATCCATCTGCTTCCCCCGGAGGAGGCCCGGAAGATCGCCGCCGGAGAGGTGGTGGATCGTCCTGCCGCTTTGGTGCGGGAATTTCTTGACAATGCCATTGACGCCGGGGGAACCACCATAGAGCTCCTCATTGACGGCGGGGGGATACGGCGTACTGAAGTTTTGGACAACGGGAACGGTATGGAAAGGGAGGATCTGGTTCTCTGCTGGCAGACCCATGCCACCAGCAAGATCCGTTCCCTGGAGGACCTGAACACTGCGGAGACACTTGGGTTTCGGGGGGAGGCGCTGGCCGCTGCCGCTGCGGTTTCCCGGCTGGAAATCCTTACCAGTACCGATGGACGGGAGGCATGGCGGCTCACAGTCGGTCCTGCCGGGAGTGGATTTAGTTCCGGCGGCGGACTTCAGTCCGAAGAGTACCGGATAGAGCAGTTCCGCCGGGCCAAGGGGACCAGCGTCCGCGCCCTGGGGCTTTTCGATACCATCCCTGCCCGCAAGCGTTTTCTTAAACGGGAGGGAAGTGAAGCCGCCCTTTGCAGACAAATTTTTATTGAAAAAGCCCTGGCCTTTTATTCCCTAAACTTCCGGTTTACCCAGGATGGAAACCTCAAACTCTATCTCCAGGCAGTTTCAAGCCTGAAGGAACGGTTCGCCAATGCCTTACTGGAAAAGCAGGAGGGTGTCTTTCTCCACGAGATCAACGCCCAGGGAGAGGGGTTTAAAGTTACAATCGTTGTTGGCGGTCCGGAATTATTCCACAGCGACCGGCGGCATCAGTATATCTTTGCCAACGGCAGAAGGATACACGACTATTCAATGCTCCAAGCCCTGGAATACGGAACCCAGGGGTGGTTTCCTAACGGAACCCATCCGATAGGGGCGGTGTATATTGACATCGATCCCTCCCTGGTGGATTTCAATATCCATCCGGCTAAACGGGAGGTCCGGTTCAAAGATCCCGGAACCATCCATCATGGTATAAGTTCTGCACTACGTAATTTCTTGCACCACAATGATTTAGCTACCCGAGACCAAGAGGAAGACCAGCCCCGCCAATTCGCCCTACCCTACGGATCGGCTACGCCACCGGCCGCCGCCGGCTTTTCCGGCAGATCGGCGCCTAGCAACGCTGCCTATGCAGCAAACGCTGGGTATACAGCGAACACCGCCTCCATGGCCCTGGAAGCGCTGCTGGAAAAACCGCCGGTGTTCACTCCCCTGCCCGGGCGCGGACTGGGGGATACTGCACTGTACGCGGCGCCTGCCGACGGAGATTCAGATGGGATGGCGGGGAGCGTAACGTCGTTGTACGCAGCGGAACCCAGGCCGGCCTACGGCGGTTCCGGTGGTGTAGTAAAACTGCGGCTTGCGGGACGGATCTTTAAGCTTTTTATCCTGGCGGAATTGGGGGATCGGCTTTTCATCATCGACCAGCACGCCGCCCATGAGCGTATCCTCTACGACCGTTTTCTCAGCAAGCCCATACCTATACAGGAACTGTTGGTACCCATGCCATTCTCCACGGAAAGCGAGGAGGACGATATGTTCCTCGCCTCCAAGCAGGAGGAACTGAAAAAACTGGGGATCATCATAAACAGTGATGCTGACGGCAGCTGGATCATCGAGGCCCTGCCCGCGGGCTGGCAGTTGGGGGACGGCGAGACCCTGGATGAGATCCTCAAACTAAAAACTGCGGGGAAAAACATGGCGGAACACTGGGCCGCCACCCTTTCCTGTCACGGCGCAATAAAAGACGGGGACTACCTGGATGATACCGCCGCCCTTGAGCTGGCTGAGGCCGCCCTGGCCTTGAAGATCCCCCGCTGCCCCCACGGACGCCCCCTATGGGTCGAAGTGAGCAGGGAGGATCTATTCCGGGGAGTACAGCGGGTCTAAAAGCCGCCGGCAACTATCGTTTAAAAAGCCATTCCTCGGAGCCGAACTTTTCAGCCGCCAGTTCTTTAGTCCGCGCTTCTTCCGCTGCATTTGGGGTTTCCGGATTCAGTGAAAGATTCAGTATACGGCGGAAACCCTCCGCCAGTGAAGCGGCGGCTTTATCAAAGCTAATGTTCAGGCCCTCCGCCCGGAGGCTGGTAACCCGGCTCTTTACATCTTCGATGAGCTTGCCCTTCAGTTTTTCTGCGGGGACCTGGAGGAGTTCAAACATCAGATCCACATCGTTGTCCAGCAGAACCGTTCCATGCTGGAGTATACAGCCCATGCGGCGGGTCTGGGCGTTGCCGGATATTTTTCGGCCCCCCACAAGCACATCGTTGATCGGCGCAAACCGGGCATCCAGGCCCAGGAGCTTAAGACCTTCGATGATGCCCCCGCAAAACCGTATGTAGAAATCGTTAAAATCCTGCTGTGCCAGTGGATGGGTTACGGGCATAATAATACTGTAGGTAAGTTCGGCCTGATGAAAAACCGCCCCGCCTCCGGAGATACGGCGGACCACATCTACCCCGTGTTTTTTACAGGCATCAAGATCAACTTCTTCATGCAGCCCCTGAAAATAGCCTATGGACACCGCCGGGGGTTTCCAGCCGTACAACCTGAGGCATGGGGTACCGCCCCGGGCAGCCGATTCCAGAAGCGCTTCGTCCAGGCCCATGTTATAGTATCCATCGTGGCAGCCGGACTCCAGGAGCCGGAATGGATAGGGCGGCGGCGTTTCCACAGCCGGTGCCATCAGCCGGTTTCCCCTGCCGAAGTTTTCCAGGCGTCTAAGGCGTGGTAACTGGTCCGGGCCAGGGGCGCGGATACCACAGCGGAAAAGCCCCGTTCCCGGCCTTCCCGCCCGTAATCGGCGAATTGTTCCGGGGTAATATACTCCACCAGGGGGATCTGTTTTTCCGATGGCCTGAGATATTGGCCGAGGACCAGAATATCCACCCCCGCAGCGCGGAGTTCATCCATGGCCGCCAGGACTTCCTGTTTTTTTTCACCAAGCCCTAGGAGGATGCTGCTTTTTGTTACCAGCCCAAGGGCTTTAGCCGCCCTGAGGGTAACAAGGCTTTTGTCAAAGGAAGCCCGGCTGTCCCGGATATGCTGCAGGGACCGGACGGTCTCCACGTTATGGGCCGCCAGATCCAGGCCGGCGGCAGCAATGGGGGTAAATTCTTCGGCGGTATAATCCGGCGTGAGGGCTTCGACCTTTACTTCCGGTAGCCGTTCTTTAACGGCCCTAATGCAGGCGGCAAAATGATTCGCCCCCCGGTCACTGAGGTCATCCCGGTCCACGGAGGTCAGAACCAGGTATTTTAAGCCCAGCTCTTCCACGGCGGCCGCAATTTCAGCCCCCTCTGCTTCCCGGGGAGGCTGCCCTTCCCGGCCGGTTTTTACGGCGCAGAAACGACAGCCCCGGGTACAGATATCCCCCAGGATCATAACGGTGGCGGTTCCCAGACCCCAGCACTCACCCTTATTAGGGCAATGAGCTTCGTCACAGACCGTATGGAGACGGTGTTTGTCCAGGATCAAACGTACTTTTTTGCTGCTATCACCGGTAGGAATCCGGGACCGGATCCAGTCAGGCTTCATACTCTATGGGTTTTCCTTTAATTCCTGGAGTTGCTTGAGGTTCCGGAGTTTGAAGGTGGCCTTTTCCTGGATTTGACGGACCCGTTCACGGGTAATGCCCAGGAGCTTGCCGGTTTCTTCCAAGGTCAGAGGCCCCTCCCCTGCAAGACCAAAACGGAGCTGGATGATCTTCATTTCCCGCTCGGACAGGTAGGAGAGGATATCTTCCATGGTTTCCTGGAGGGTCATGGAGAAGACCATCTCGAAGGGCTCCTGCATGGTGTCGTCTTTAATCAGGTCCGCAAGCCGGGTAAGGTTACCGTCGTCTACAATAGTATCCAGACTGGTGGTCTCCTGGGAGAGTTTGACAATCTCCTTGACCTTGTTAATGGGGACGCCTAGATATTCCGAAAGTTCTTCATCGCTGGGGTCCCGGCCCAGATCCTGGGTTAGCTGTTTTGCAACAAAGTAACATTTTTTAATGGTATTCAACATATGTATGGGGATCCGGATAACCCGGCCCTTATCGGCAATGCTTTTGATGATGGCCTGCCTAATCCACCAGGTACCGTAGGTAGAGAAGCGGCAGCCCCGGGTATAATCGAAGCGCTCAACCGCCTCTATAAGCCCGATATTCCCCTCATCAATTAAGTCCAGCAGGGAAAGTCCCCGGTGCTGGTAATTTTTTGCAATGGAAACCACCAGACGCAGATTAGAATTGATCATATGATTTTTATGGCGCAAAAGGGATTCCTCCAGATTGGATCGTTCCACTCTGTAGACATCGTCCTTTTCCTTTTCATCATAGATATCTTCTAATTCATGGATTTTTCTGCGGATAGTTACAATTTTTTCGCCTATCCCCTGTTCTTCCTGAACGGTTAAGAGAGGGAATTTAGAAATTTGTTTAAAATAGAGCGCCAGGGGATCTGACTCTTTGACGGGTCTCGATTTTTTGGCCATTTTTTGTAATCCAGGATTTTGCATCCTCTTTTTATTCCCCTCATTGGTTAGGTGGAAAACAACCCCTTCTTTTTTTTCATATTTCTCTATCTTACCTGTTTTTAGTAATGTTTTTGTCATTATAACACCCTTTTAAGGCTTTAGCTATCTTTTTCGAATGAAAGTGAAAAATTCATCTAACTCCTTGGGGCCGCAGCGGGATCAACCGAAACATTATTTTGATATACCAGGAAGAACAGCTGCGGTTTTTCCGACAACGCGTCCATACCCAAGCGTCCTAATTCTGTTCCCGGATTAACCCGGTCGCCCTCTCTTACGGATAAACTTTCACAACCGCCGTAAACGTACAAATAACCTCCTGTAACTTGAATTATGGTAACCTTCCCAAATCCCCTATAGGGTCCCGCGGATATTACCACCCCCTGGGTCAGACTTTTTACCGGTTCATTCCGTTCTCCAAGGAGGACAACCCCGTTTAACTTTCCGGTCATATAGGCCATTTCCCGGGCAACAATAGGCCAGGGTACGGACATATCAATGGTTCGACTCACGGTGGAACGGATTTCTGTCCCGGTAATAGTTTCTATCGGAGGAATTATAGGAACCGGTCCGGAAAGTACCGGCCCGGGTGATCCGGTTTGGGGGATATGCAAAACATCCCCTATTTTCAGGGTATATCTTTCTGAAAGTCCATTGGCCGAGAGAAGGGTTTGCATGGAAACTCCATACTGCCGGGCTATACCGTAAAGGGTTTCACCCCGGGTAACCCGATGATCCGTAACCCGGTGGTCTATTGAAGAGACCGACGCAGTACCGGGAATACGGATCCGCTGACCAACCCGAATTCTCCCCGCATTATCAATACCGTTAAGATTCAGAATCTCCTGAAAGTTAACCCCATAGGTACGGGCCAATGAATAGATGGTATCACCCCCCTGGACAATATGGATTGTTTCCTCCGCGGGAAGCTTCGCTGGAAAAACAACAGCTGCCAGAACCGCCGAGACCACTAAAATCAGCCATGAAAAACGAAACCGAAGATTCATATTCGTCCATTATCGGCAAGTTTTTCATTTTTTATAACCCTGTCACTGCAATATATATCCGATAAATACTCCGAGTACAAGTTTGTTTTAGTAAAATCTCACCATTTAGTGAAATATAACCAATTTTTTCAATACAAAAAACAAAATGGGGTTATATTAAGATACAAGGAGCATGTATGGCAATAGAAATAGAGCTGAAAGCCCATGTGGTGGATCACCGGGCCTTAAAAAGCAGAATTTCCCTTCTGACGTCATCCAGCCCTCTCTCTTTTGAAAAGGATGATTGCTATTGGGTCGCAACTTGCAACGAAGTTCCCCAAGGTATTCCCAAATCCGGAGTACGGGTACGCCGGGAAAAGCATTGGCGGGATGAAGCGGAAAAAGAGGAAAAAATCCTGATAACATACAAATCCAAGGAAATCCGGGATGGAATCGAAATAAACGACGAACGGGAATTCGCCGTTTCCAATGGGGAGACCTTCACGGAGCTCCTTAAACGGCTGGGACTTGAACCGGGGATACGAAAACACAAACAGGGCTGGGCCTGGATATACGGAAATGTCCATGCGGAACTCTGCGAAGTTTCGGGTTTGGATCGTAATCTGGGTTGGTTCGCAGAACTGGAAATATTGGCGGATGATGCCGGGACCGAAACCGTGGCCGCCGCCCGGAAACAGCTGCTGGAACTATTAGAAAAACTCAACATATCCAAGGACAGTATCGAAGAACGGTACTATTCGGAGCTTCTTTCCCCCCCTATGGACCCCTTAACTTAGTTTCGAGAACGCACAATACGAAGTATGGGGG